>CANBZE010000327.1 GCA_947373775.1 Alphaproteobacteria bacterium | reverse complement strand
AAGTCGCCCAACGGCACCATCCGCAACATCCTGGGCGGGGTGATCTTCCGCGAGCCGATCATCTGCAAGAACGTGCCGCGGCTTGTCCCCGGCTGGACCCAGCCCATCGTGATCGGCCGCCATGCCTTCGGCGACCAGTACAAGGCGACTGACTTCAAGTTCCCCACGGCCGGCACCCTCTCCATCAAGTTCGTTGGCGACGATGGCAAGGTGATCGAGCATGAAGTGTTCAAGGCGCCCAGCAGCGGCGTCGCGATGGCGATGTACAACCTGGACGATTCGATCCGGGACTTCGGCCGCGCCTCGATGAACTATGCGCTGGGCCGCAAATACCCGCTCTACCTGTCGACCAAGAACACCATCCTCAAGGGCTATGACGGCCGCTTCAAGGACCTGTTCCAGGAAGTGTTCGACGCGGAGTTCGCCGACAAGTTCAAGGCGGCCGGCATCACCTATGAGCATCGGTTGATCGACGACATGGTAGCCTCGGCAATGAAGTGGAGCGGCGGCTATGTCTGGGCGTGCAAGAATTACGATGGCGACGTGCAGTCCGACACCGTGGCGCAGGGTTTCGGCAGCCTCGGCCTGATGACCAGCGTGCTGATGACACCCGACGGCAAGACGGTGGAAGCCGAGGCCGCGCACGGCACGGTGACCCGTCATTACCGCGAGCATCAGAAGGGCAAGGCGACCTCGACCAACGCCATTGCCTCGATCTTCGCCTGGACGCGCGGCCTGGCCCATCGCGCCAAGCTGGATGGCAATGACAAGCTGGCCAAGTTCTCGCTCACCATGGAGAAGGTCTGCGTCGATACAGTGGAGCAAGGCTTCATGACCAAGGACCTGGCCTTGCTGGTCGGTCCGGACCAGAAGTGGCTGACCACCGAAGGCTTCCTTGACAAGGTCGACGAAAATCTTAAGCGCGCAATGGGATAGGGCGCGGGTCTTTTGCGCCCTGAGTGCGTCGCGCGTGCTCACGGGCGTGAAGCCCGCTCCGCGCGACGCTCCTGCTCAGGTCACAAAATCCCTCGCGCCAAGTTTATTCAGTGAATAGTTCTGGCTTGTTTTTTTGAAGCCAAGTGTAGAAGCGCTCTCCTTCGCTTGGCAGCGACCCGTCAAACATGGCGAGATTTGTTAGAGCGCGCACAATATACTGGATAGCTTCCACCTCTAGCTCGAGCTCTATTTGTTCTTGATCGGTATGCCCATCCCAATGTTTGAGCCAATTTTTTGCCCTGTTTAAGTGATCTTGTGTAACTACCTTCTGGTCTAGGCCAAATCTGGTGGATAGAGTTGCCGTGAGTTGCTTGAACGCGGCCTGATCCTCCAGAGGTTTGCCAATCAATTCTTCGGCAGCATCGGCCAGAGTAATGGCGGCAACGTAAGCTTCGTGATCTATGAAAAGGCGAATAGCCCAATCTAGCTGATCTGCTGCAGCGTCGATCTTAGATATTTTGAATTTCATATCGCTCGCCCCATTTGGAGCTTCTGCGCTACTCGGCTGCCGACCGCTGCGATTTCTTCTGCGCGTACATCGCCTGGTCGGCGCGCGCCATGGCGGTGTCGGGATTATCGCCCGCCTTCAGCTCGAATGCGCCATAGGCGAAACTGACGGGAATGGAATGGCCGTTCCAGTTGGTGGGCGAATTTTCCAGCGCCGTCGCCAGGATGTCGGCCTTCTTCAGCGCCTGCTCCTGGTTGGCGTGGCTGAGCAGCACGCCGAACTCGTCGCCGCCCAGCCGCCCCACACAATCGCTGTCGCGCACATGGGCCTGAAGCACATCGGCGAAATGCGACAGCACCGCATCGCCGGCGGCATGGCCAAGCGTGTCGTTGGTGCGCTTGAGGTGGTTGAGATCGAAATAGATCAGTGAAGCCGGCGTGTTGTAGCGGCCGGTGAAGGCGATATAGCGGGTCAGCTCGCGGACAAAGGCGCGGCGGTTGAGCAGCGGCAGCATGCCGTCCTGGTCGGCGGTCTTTTCAACATCTTCCAGCCGGGCGCGGGTCTGGATCAGTTCGCGGCGCAGATTGTCCACTTCGCCCATCAGGCCCATGATGGCATCGCGCACCTTGGGGGTGAATTCGGCGTCCGGAATGCCCAGCACACTGGCCGCCGGCACCACCGCGTCCACGCCGCCAAGGCTGCCGCTGGCTTCGATCCGGCGGGCATAAGCGGCCTGGGCCACCGAGCGTGCGGGGCGGACGGGGCTGTTGCGTTCGACTTTCATCGCGAATTCGCCTTCTGGCTTGGGCAAAGCTACCCAAGCCTCCTTTAAGAATGCGTTTATCCTTCTCACTGAATGGTTAACGGACGTTAAACGGCCTCTTTCCTTGGGCTTTTTGCTGCCTATACTGCGCCGCTTCGCTGGAGCATCCCTATGGCAACCCGAAGCAAGGCTTCCCCATCCCGCGCCGTCGTCGGCATCATCATGGGCAGCCAGTCCGACTGGGCGACCATGCAGGCGGCCAGCCATATGCTGGAGGCCCTGAAGGTTCCGCACGAGACCGGGATCGTGTCGGCCCATCGCACGCCTGACCGCATGGCGGCCTATGCCAAGGAAGCCGAGGCGCGCGGGATCAAGGTCATCATCGCCGGCGCCGGCGGCGCGGCCCATCTGCCGGGCATGGTGGCGTCCATGACCACCTTGCCGGTGCTGGGCGTGCCGGTGCAGAGCCGGGCGCTCAAGGGATTGGACTCGCTGCTGTCCATCGCCCAGATGCCGGGCGGCGTGCCGGTGGCGACCTTTGCCATCGGCGAGGCTGGCGCCAAGAATGCCGCGTTGCATGCCGCCGCCATCATCGGTCTGTCGGACCTGGGCGTGAAGAAGCGGCTGGATGCCTGGCGCGACAAGCAGACCAAATCGGTTGCCAAGAAACCGAAATGACCAATCTTCCCAAATGAAAAGTTTGCAAAAGCCGGTGCCACCGGGCGGCACCATCGGCATCATTGGCGGCGGCCAATTGGGTCGCATGCTGTCGCTGGCGGCCGCGCGACTGGGCCTGAAGACCTGCATCTACAACGACACGCCCGACGCGCCCGCCTTCCAGGTGACGCAGACTGCGCTGGCCGCGCCCTATGACGATCTGAACATGCTGGCGAGCTTTGCCGAAGTCTGCGACGCGGTGACGTTCGAGTTCGAAAATCTTCCCGCCCATGCCATCGCCCATCTGGCCGAGCGCGTGCCGGTTCGCCCCGGCGCCCATGCCCTGGCCATGACCCAGGACCGGCTGACGGAAAAGAGCTTTGTCGAAAAGCTGGGCCTGAAGACGGCGCCGTTCTTTGACGTGACCAGCACCGAGCAAGCGCGCGGGGCTTTCGCCAAGCTGAACGGCAAAGGCATCCTGAAGACCCGCCGCTTTGGTTATGACGGCAAAGGTCAGGCGAAAGTTTCAT
>CANBZE010000326.1 GCA_947373775.1 Alphaproteobacteria bacterium | reverse complement strand
AGAAAATTTTCGATCACGACCATCTGCGGCTGACTGTCGTGCCATTGCTGCGCCAGTTGCGGGGTGGCATTGGCCGGATTAACGGCGGGGCCAGACAGGCGGGCGCCCTCTTCCAGATGGAAATCCTGCGCACCAGAACCAAGCCGCTCGGCCAGGTATGCCATCTGCTCGCGGTCGTGCTTGGTCCTGTGCGCGGGCTCTTGCCTGTCCTGCCGCCATGGGCGTCCACCATGGACGATAGCGGCGCGTTTCATATAGTGCGCGAACCCTTCAGCAATATTGCCCGTCTCCGAAAGGATCGAGCCCAGCCGGAAATGTGCCTCGGCGTGGTTCGGCGCCAGGGCGATCGCCTCACGATAGGTTGCGGCGGCTTCGTCTGTCCGGCCCTGCCCCACCTGGACCGTGCCGCGCTCGACGCACAGGTCCGCCTCGCTTGGAGTCAGGGCGGTCCGTGCCTGCTGCAACAGGGAATCCACCGCCGCACCCCGAAATCCGCGCTGCTGCCCTCGGGTCAGTACCATCTGGGCCTCGTGCGGATGGCCCGTGGCCAAAAGCGCACCGGCATAGGATAGCCAGTACTGTTCCACACCTGGCTGGGATTTCAGCGCAGCCTGGAAGTGCGGGACACTCTGCGCATCCGCACTCCGGCGCGCCAGCAGCAGGCCAAGATTGTGATTGGCTTCAGCATGCGCCGGCTCCTCGGCCAGCACTGCGCGGTACAGCGGCTCCGCCGCCAGGTCATCGCCCCGCTCTTGCCGTGCCATTGCCTGTTGCAGCAGAATTTGAGAAGCGGAGGACATGGCGGTCATTCTAACCCCGAAGACGAGCGCGGACTAGAACTGCAGCCGGTCCTTCAGCTGAACCAGCACAGAGCGGTCCACGCCGGGTGTGGCGGCCAGGTCCGGAATGCCGGTGAATTTGCGCTGGCTGCGGCGCATGACGATGGCGGTGGTGGTTTCGGGATCGGTTTGCAGCGTCGGCCCCAACTCCTCCAGGGGAGAGGTATTGACGTTGACCACTGTCAGGTTGCGCTGGAAATAGCGCACGATCTGGTTGACTTGGACATCGTTGGGTCTGGCGCCCAACTGGGCCATTTGGCCGAACAGTTGCTCCCAGCGGCTGGACGAACGTGGCGTTCCCAAAAACTGGCTGGAGGAATGGCAGGCCGTACAAATCTGCTGCACCGCCTGGGAATCTGCCGGATTGTCGTCCAGGTCCGACGCAGTCTTGATGGCCACCAATTCCCTGGCAGGATCTATGACAGGTCTCGCAGGCAGCTGCGCCATCGCTGCGCCAATACCCAGCAGGCCCAGCAAAGCAGCAGAAAGAAGAACCCGGCCGCCTTGCGGCGATCGGGTGGAAGCAAACCCGGACGTCATGCTAGTTGCTGGCTTCCTTGGTCTTCTTCGGTGCCGCCGCCATTCTGGCGGCATAGGCCTGCGGATCGCCAATCGCGAATTCGTTGACCTTGCGTACGAGATGGCCGTTCAGATCGAAGGCCAGGTCCAGGACCTTTTCGCTGTCCATGTGACGGCCATATTCGTCGCGCAGCAGGCCCACGATTTTGTGGGTCCTCACATCCACCACATCGCCAGAGGCCATATAGGCAAGCTTGCCGTCCAGGCCCATGGTGATCCAGCCATTGGGTGCTTCGGTCTTGATGGATTTGGTCAGGTCCAGCTTCGGCCATTCGCCGGTGTTGTCATAGACCAGGACCTCATTGTTGATGGCATCGGGTATCCATATCTCGCTCTCATCGGGCGTCATGGCAATGCCGTGCATCGGCGCGCCATGGCCGAAGAAATGCTGATTGGGATCGGCCCATTTGGCCTTCCACATCTCTGCGGGAACCTCGACGCGCTTGATAACCTTCCGAGTCTTGACGTCGGCGATCTCAAAACCGTCAAGGTTGTTGAGGTTGGCATAAACGCGGCTTGCGTCGTGATTGATGACAAAGACGCGGACATGGTCGGAAAAGGTGATGGTCCCTGTCGGCTTCATCGTGGCCATGTCGGCGATGGTCATGGTGTTGCCGTTGGGAGCAGCGAATATCGTCTTGCCGTCCGGGCTCATGTTCATGTTGTGATTGAACATGCTCTGCGGTGTGGGGATGATGCCCTTGACCGCGCCGGTGCGGGCGTCGATCACGCGGTGGAAATTCTTGAGGTCCGATCCCACATCCAGGGTCAGGCCATCCGGGGTCACTTGGCCACGCTCGCAGCAGGTGCCGGGCTCATAGGCATTCGACCACACAACCTTTTCCGTCAGCAGGTTGATGGCAACGAGATGGCCGCGTGTGGAGACATATACCATATTGGTGGCGGGACTGGCGGCCATGCCGGCGATGGATTCCAGCGGCAGAACCGCGGGCTTCTCCTCGAAGGTGATGCGCTTGACGAAGGTATAATCGTGCTTGGCGTCCAGCACGACGATGCTGCCCGGCACAGCGGCATAGATCAGTTCCTTTTCACCCAGGGTGAAGCCGCGCCCCGGACCATAGCGGCGGCCGTCGGATTCACCAGCCGTACGATAGGGATGGTCAACGGAGTTGACGGTCGAGCCTGGCTTGAAGCACTGCAGCGCACCATCCAGTTCACCGTTGCAGGGCATGCCGTTGGCATCCAGCTTGGGCTTGCCCTGCCCCTGGGCGCCGGCGGCGAACATGGCGAGTACCGCGCAGGACGCAGCGGCCGCTAAAGCGTGGCGAATTTTCATCAGGCATCTCCCCAGAGCATTCGTTTTGGGCTTCGTTACCCTATGGATCGAATGTTATTCCCGCAGGTGAAACTTAGCAACATGGCGACTTCGCCTTCAGGCGCGCCGATACGCATCCAGGTAACGATGGAAGGATTCCCGGATCAGCTGTTTCTGCGCCGATTCGATGATTTTTGGCGTGGCGTTACCGGAGCGGCGCAGCAATGTATCCTCATGGAATACGCCGCGCACCGTCAGGACATACTCGTTCGCGCCGGGAAGGGAATCGAAGGCCAATATCCGTCCGAACATTTCGAAGGCTTGCTTGTGATCGCCGGCCTTCCAGAGGTCGAAGCTGCGCTGGAACAGGTCAGACAACCCCACATAGGGACAGGACCCCGAAAATCCCGCTTCCATTTCGGCCAGCATCGTGTGGCCGCCGCCGCCGGAAAAATCCTCCAGTGATGTGCCCGACAGAATCTGCGGCGCCCGTTTCAGCGGATCGGCGGCTTCATCCTTGATGGCCGCAAGTGTCGGCACCTGGCTGGCGATTTCCGTCACCAGGTCGACGCCCATGTCACCCACCGCCTGCATCATCAGAGGCAGCGGTGTGGCCGCGCCCAGTGCCTTGTAATAGGCCAGGATCGCCGCGTGATCCTTACCGGCAGGCGGAAGCGAGATGATGGCATCGGCGCCCAGCC
>CANBZE010000325.1 GCA_947373775.1 Alphaproteobacteria bacterium | reverse complement strand
AGGATAGCGGTCGCCTGTTGGCGGAATTCGCCCGACAGATAGCCGATGCGGATTTTTGTGTGGCCCTTGCGGGGCGCGGTATCGAACGGCGCAGCTTCCATCGCGGGATACTTGTCATGGCCCCAGATGCGCGAGCAGGTCTGGGAATCCTGGGCATTTTCTCCGATGGCCTGGAAGATGAAGGGCTGAACGGTGCGCGCGCCGGCGCGCAGGCCCGCTTCCACCGCCGCCTTGTTGGCATCGAAGTCGCGCCAGTCGCCGCAATACATCCGCATATGCACCAGCTCGCCCAGGGCATAGGGATAGTGCGGGTCGAGAGACAGGCCGCGCTCCAGATCGGCCAGCGCCGCCTCGGGCTGCTTGAGGGTCCAATAGCTGTAGCTGCGGTTGATCAGCGCCTCGGCATAGTCGGGGCGAACCTTGAGGGCGCGACTGTAGCACTCGACGGCGCCGGCAAAATTCTGCTGGTCGCGGCAGATATTGCCGCGCCAGTTCAGCGCAACCGAATTGATCGGATCGATGTCCAGCACCTGATCGAAGCTGAGGATGGCTTCCTCGTATCGCAGCAGGTCACGCAGCACCAGGCCGCGATTGCCCCAGGCTTCCGCGAAATTGGGCTCGATGGCCAGCGCGCGGTCCAGGCTGTCCAGCGCCTCGATGGAGCGCTTGAGGTTGCGCAGCGCCAGGCCGCGATTGTTCAGCATCTCGGCATTGGTCTGGTAGGCATCCATCACGGCGTCGAAATCGGCCAGCGCCTCTGCGGCGCGTTCCAAGTCCAGCATGATGACGCCGCGATTGTAGGTGGCGTCCGCATAGCCCGGCACGATGGCCAGGGCGCGGTTATAATCTTCCAGTGCCTGCAGGGGGCGGCCCTTGGCGCGATGCGCCAGGCCGCGATGGACCAGGGCGCCGGCATTGCTGGGCTGCATCGACAGCACCCGGTCATAGCCGGCGATGGCGTCGTCCAGCCGGCCCACGGCCGCCAGCGCCACGGCACGGTTGGCACGGGCGGCGATCATTTCAGGCTGCATCACCAGCGCACGGTCGTACGCGTCCACCGCCAGTTCGAAACGCTGCAGGTCCGCCAGCGCCACGCCGCGATTGTAAAGGCCGTCGGCCATGTTGGGCTGGATCGCCAGCACCCGGTCGAAGGTCGCCAGCGCTTCCTCGAAACGGTGGGCGCCGCGCAGCGCCATGCCGTAATTCATCAGGCAGCCCAGATCGTCGGGATAGACGGTGGATGCGTCGCCCAGGAAGGTGCAAGCCTCCGCAAAGCGGTTCTGCTGCATGCGCAGGATGCCCATGTAATAGCGCGGCCCGAACAAGGCGGGATCGGCGCCCAGGATCTGCAGGTACAGCGCCTCGGCCTGATCCAGCTTACCCTGCTGATGCAGCGCGATGGCCTCTTGCGCCATCTGTTTCAGGTCCAGGACTTCCATTGGGCGTTCCGTTCTTCTTCTTAGTTTTGTGCGGCGGCCTGGGCCACGGCCAGGGCGGTCATGTTGACGATGCCGCGTGCCGTCACCGACGGCACCATCACATGCACCGGCTTGGACACGCCCAGCAACAGCGGGCCGACCAGCAAGGCCTCGGTGGCGGCCGACAGCAAGGTCAGCGCGATGTTTGCGGAATCCAGGCTCGGCATCACCAGCAGGTTGGCCGAACCGGTGAGGGCACTTTTGGACACAACGCGCCCGCGCAGTACATCGCTCAGCGCCGCGTCGGCATGCATTTCGCCGTCGATCTCGAAATCCGGCTCGGAGGCTTTGAGCAGGCTCAGCGCCTTGCGCATCTTGATGGCGCTGGGCGAATGGGAGGTGCCGAAGCTGGAATGCGACAGCAGCGCCGCCTTGGGCGCCAGGCCAAAACGGCGCACGCTTTTTGCGGCCAGCTGGGTCATCTCCGCGATCTGTTCGGCGGTGGGATCGACATTGACATGGGTGTCGCAGAAGAACAGCGCGCCATTGGGCAGGATCAGCGCCGACAGCGAATAAAGCCGGGTGACACCGCGCTGGCGCGGAATGATGGGCAGGATGTTCTGCAGCTGGCGCGTCCAGTCGCCCAGACCGCCGCACAAGGCGGCGTCCACTTCGCCGGCTTCCAGCAGCATGGCGGCGGCGATGCCGTGGCGGGTGGCGATCCAACGCGCCGCCGATTCCGGCTGCACGCCGCGCCGCTCCACCATCCGCTGATAGCGTTCGGTCAGGGGGGCGAAGAACTCCCGGTCCGCCTGCGGGTCCAGGATGCGTGCTTCCTTGTTGAAGTCCAGGCGCAGGCCCAGCTGCCTGGTCTTTGCCAGGATGACGTCGCGGCGGCCGATCAGGGTGGGATGGGCCAGGCCTTCATCCACCACCGTCTGCACGGCGCGCAGCACGCGGTCTTCCTCGCCTTCGGCATAGACCACGCGCTTGGGATTGCGCCGCGCCACCTCGAACACCGGCCGCATCAGCTGGCCGGAGCGGTAGACGAACTTTTCCAGCTCGCTCTCATAGGCTTCGAAATCGGTGATGGGCCGGCGGGCCACGCCGGAATCCATGGCGGCGCGCGCCACGGCCGGGGCGATGGACAGGATCAGGCGCGGGTCGAACGGTTTGGGAATGATGTAGTCGGGGCCAAAGCCGGTCTGCGTGCCGCCATAGGCGGATGCGACCACGTCGCTGGCCTCGGCGCGGGCCAGGGCGGCGATGGCCTCGACGGCGGCCACTTTCATCTCTTCGTTGATGGTGGTGGCGTCCACATCCAGCGCGCCCCGGAACACGAACGGAAAACACAGGACGTTATTGACCTGGTTCACATAGTCGGAGCGTCCGGTGGCGATGATGGCGTCGGGCCGCGCCGCCTTGGCGACTTCGGGCAGGATTTCCGGATCGGGATTGGCCAGCGCCAGGATCAGCGGCTTGGCCGCCATCTGCGGCAGCCATTCGGGCTTGAGCACATTGGGCGCGGACAGGCCCAGAAAGACATCGGCACCCACCAGCACATCGCCCAAAGTGCGGGCGTCGGTCTTGCGGGCATAGCGGGCCAGGTTGGGCGCCATCTCATCGCCCCGGTCCTTGTGCACCACGCCCTTGATGTCGGTCAGGGTGATGTTGTCGACCGGCAGGCCCATCGCCACCAGCAGGTCGACGCAGGCCAAGGCTGCTGCGCCGGCGCCGCTGGTCACCAGCTTGACGTCTTCCAGTTTCTTGCCTTGCAGCACCAGCCCGTTGCGGATGGCGGCGGCGCAGACGATGGCGGTGCCGTGCTGGTCGTCATGGAAGACCGGAATCTTCATGCGCTCGCGCAGCTTCTTCTCGATGACGAAGCATTCCGGCGCCTTGATGTCTTCCAGGTTGATGCCGCCGAAGGTGGGCTCCAGCGCCGCCACGATGTCCACAAAGCGGTCGATGTCGGTTTC
>CANBZE010000324.1 GCA_947373775.1 Alphaproteobacteria bacterium | reverse complement strand
GCCGCGCTGGTCTCGGCGGTGCAGCGGCGCATGCCGCTCTACGACAAGAGCCGGGAAGAGCATTACAACATCATCTCGGCGCTGCATAAGTCCATCCGCGGCAGCGATCCCGACGCGGCGCTCTACTGGCTGGCGCGCATGCTCCAGGGCGGCGAGCAGCCGCTTTATATCGCCCGCCGCCTGGTGCGCGCCGCGGTGGAAGATATCGGCCTGGCCGACCCTGAAGCGGTGCATCAGGCATTGGCGGCCAAGGACGTGTTCGATTTTCTGGGATCGCCGGAAGGTGAGCTGGCGCTGGCGCAGTGCGTGCTCTATCTGGCCAGCGCCCCCAAATCCAACGCCGTGTACAAGGCGCTGGGCGCCGCCAAGCGGGCGGCGCAGGAACATGGCTCGCTGATGCCGCCGGCCCATATCCTCAATGCCCCCACCAAGCTGATGAAAAATTTGGGATATGGCGCGGGCTACCAGTACGACCACGACGCAGAGGGCGGCTTTTCGGGACAGAATTACTTTCCCGACGACATGGCGCGCGAGCAGTTCTATAGCCCCAAAGACACCGGCTTTGAGCGCGAGATTGCCAAGCGGCTGGAATACTGGTCCAAGCTGCGGGGCAGGCGCGCCAAGGAAAGCGGCGAAGGGGAGGGTTAGATGGGCATGTTGTTTTCGGTTGGCGTCGGCGGCGGCTTGGGCGCCCTGGCGCGCTATTACATCGCCGGCTGGATTTCGCCGGTAGGCTCCGCCTTCAACTGGGGCATCTTCATCGTCAACATCACGGGCGGGCTGCTGATGGGGCTGATCGTGGAAGCCAGCGCCTTGAAGCTGAACCTGTCGCCGGAACTGCGCGGCTTTCTGACCGTGGGCATCCTGGGCGGCTACACCACTTTCTCCACCTTCTCGCTGGACAGCGCGCTCTTGCTGCAAAAGGGCCAGTACGGATTGGCCGCCGCCTATATGATCGGCTCGGTTGTCCTGTCCATCGCGGCGCTGTTCGCCGGGCTGTGGATCGCGCGCGCCCTCTATGCCTGAGCTTCGCACCATAGACGCCGACGATGACGGGGCACGGGTCGACCGCTGGTTCAAGCGGCACTACCCGCATGTGACCCACACCCTGCTGGAAAAGCTGCTGCGCAAGGGCGAAGTGCGGCTGGACGGCAAGCGCGCCAAGGCGGCCGACCGCATCGCCGCCGGTCAGTCTATGCGCCTGCCGCCGCAGGTGATCCATGCCAAGCCGCCGCAAAAACAAAAGCCTGAGGCCGAACCCAAGCATTTGCTGGCGACCAAGGACATGGGCAGCCTGGCTGACCGGATCCTCTACATGGACAAGCAGGTCATCGTGATCGACAAGCCGCCTGGCCTGGCGACGCAAGGTGGCAGCGGCCTGACCAAGCACGTCGATGGCATGCTGGATTCCCTGCAATACGAAAAGCCCACCCGGCCCAAGCTGGTGCATCGGCTGGACCGCGATACATCGGGTGTGCTGCTGATCGCGCGCACCGCGCTGGCGGCGTCGGGCCTGTCGGCCAGCCTGGCGCTGCGCGATACTTCCAAGGTCTATTGGGCGCTGACCCGCGGCGTGCCCAAACAGAAGAACGGTGTGGTCAAGGGCGCGCTGGCCAAGGAAGGCGGTCATGGCCCCCGTGGCCGTGACGAGCGCATGGCGATGGCCGAGGAAGGCGATGAGGGCGCCAAATTCTCCCTCACCGAATATGCCGTGATGGCGACGGCGGGCACCGAGTTCGCCTGGGTGGCGGCGCGACCCATCACCGGGCGCACCCACCAGATCCGCGTGCACTTGGCCAGACTGGGCACCCCCATCGTGGGCGACTTCAAATATGGCGGCACCGACAGCCGCGGCAAGGGTGACATAGCCGACAAGCTGCATCTGCATGCCCGCAGCATCGATATCGGGCGGCCCGATGGCGGGCGGCTGCAGGCCACCGCGCCCTTGCCGCCGCACATGGTGAAAAGCTGGAAGCTGCTGGGTTTCGATCCTGATGACAAAAGCCATCCGTTCCCGCCCAAGAAGACCAAAAAGAAGAGATGAAGCGTTTCTACAAGGAAGTCTCCGTCGCCCATGGCGTGAACGGCTTTGCGGTGCTGCTGGACGGCAAGCCGGTCAAGACGCCGGGCCGCCGCGCGCTGGCGTTGCCGACGCAAAAGCTGGCGGACGCCATCGCGGTGGAATGGCAAAGCCAGGGCGGTGAGATCATCGCCACCACCATGCCGCTGCTGCGGCTGGCCAATACGGTGATCGACGGGGTGGCGATCAATCCCGGTGACGTCGTGTCCGCGATCCTGCGCTTTGGCGAAAATGATCTTCTTTGTTATCGCGCACATCAGCCGCCGGAGCTTGTGAAACGGCAGACGGAAGGCTGGGACCCCTTGCTGGACTGGGCGCGCCAGCGCCATGGCGCGCAGATGGTCGTGGCGGAAGGCTTTGCCCATGTGGACCAGTCGCTGGATGCGCTGGGCGCGTTGCGCCAGGTGCTGGAGGAGTTCGATCCTTTCAGCCTGGCGGCGCTGCATGTCGTCGCCTCCATCACCGGCAGCACGGTGCTCGCGCTGGCGGTGGCGGAAGGTTTCATTCCCGGCGCCTATGCCTTCCAACTGTCGCGGATCGATGAGACCTACCAGGCCGAGAAGTGGGGCGAGGATGCCGAGGCGCAGAAACGTGCCGCTCTATTGGCGCATGAACTGGAAAAGGCGGTCGAGTTGATCGCTCTGGTGAGGTGATGCAGCGGAAGATACCGCTGCGAAGCCGCAACACGCTGGAGAACCGGCTTTGGGCGCGGTTGCGGGCTCTGGAAGGCACGCGCTTTCGCCGCAAGTCGCCGTTCAAGAGTTTCACCCTGGATTTCGTCGAGCATGACGCCAAGCTGGTGGTCAGCCTGGAAGACGGTGAGCCGGGCAGGCGTTCTGTGCACATCGTGCGCGATCGGCTGCTCAGCGAGGCCGGTTACGTGATCCTGCGGCTGTGGTGGCGCGAGGCCGAGCGCGACCTGCATTCCGCCGTTCATCGCATCCGCCTGGTGCTGGAAGACCTGACGGCCCCCGACTCAGTGTAGTTTCGCCCAGGCTGAAGGGGGACGTCATGGCTGAGTCATCGGGGCCGCAATGGTGCGCGCGTTTTCCGCCCTCCAAGTCGCTGGACGACCTGGTACCGGACTTCAGCGACGCCGTGCGCGCCTTCCTCTCTCAGCTTTCAAAAGCCGGCGCCTCGGTCTCCATCGCAGACACCTACCGCCCATCCCAGCGCGCCTATCTGATGCATTGGTGTTGCATGATCGGCGGCAGCGGCCAGGATCCCCATGCCGTGCCACCCATGTCCGGCGTGAACATCGACTGGACCTGCGGCGGATCGATCGCCAATGCCCGATCAGCGGCCAAACAGATGATGACGGGTTACC
>CANBZE010000323.1 GCA_947373775.1 Alphaproteobacteria bacterium | reverse complement strand
ACACGGGGAGGTTTATTGGCACCGGCCGTGGTGCCCGTCCGCACATACGAATGTCGCTTGCAAAATCGGGCGCAAATGTTGCTCGGTAACCGAAGAAAGCCAAGCCTATGCAATTTGATCTTACCCCGGAACAGAAGCGGCTTCAGGGGTTCGCTCGCGAAGTCGCAGAAGGTTCAATCCGCGCGCGTGCCGCGGAGATGGATAGAACCGAGGCCTATCCCTGGGACAATGTCGGCGACCTTACGGCTGCCGGGTTCATGGGCTACACGATCCCGAAGGCCTATGGCGGCGCCGGCGGAAGTTTTCTCGATGCAAGTATTATCGTCGAGGAGATGGCGCGCGTTTGCGGCGTTACCGGTCGCATCGTGGTTGACAGCAATATGGGAATGATCTCGGCCGTAATGCTGTACGGCACCGAGAAGCAGAAGCAACTGGTTGCGGAGATGGTGCTGTCCGGTGACAAGCCGGCGATCTGCATCACCGAGCCCAACGCCGGGTCAGCCGCGACCGAAATGACGACAAGGGCGGACGAGCGCAACCACGGCTACGTGCTCAACGGCAAAAAACACTGGATCACGGGCGGCGGGATCACGCGCCTCCATCTCGTTTTCGCCCGCGTGTTTGACCAGCACGGCAAGGCCCAGGGCATAGGCGGCTTCCTCGTCGTCCGCGACCCGCATTCCTCAGCGAGTGGCCTACGCGTCGGTTGGCGGGAGCCGACGATGGGTCTGCGCGGCATCCCGGAAACCGAAATCCTGCTGGACGATGTCGAAGTGCCGATGGATATGGTGCTGCGGCCGCCGGGTGGTTGGAGCCGGGGTTTTGCGGAGCTGATGATCGCCTACAACAGCCAGCGCGTGGGCGCCGCCACGGTGGCCCTGGGTATCGCACAGGGCGCCTATGAGGAGGCCCTAGCCTTCGCCAAGACCCGCGAGCAATTCGGCCGACCCATCGGAGAATTCCAGGGCCTGCAATGGATGCTCGCCGACATGTCGGTGCAGCTCAATGCCGCGCGCCTGTCGATCCGGAGCGCGGCGGCCAACGCAAATCCGTTCCCGGACCCGCTCCTTGCGGCGCAAGCAAAAATCTTTGCCGCGGAGATGGCGATCAAGGTCACCAGCGATGCCCTCCAGATATTCGGCGCGCGCGGCTACTCCCGCAACAATCCGATGGAGCGTATGATGCGCGACGCGCGCATGTTCACCATTGGCGGCGGTACCGCGCAGATACTGCGCAATCAGGTTGCAGGGTGGATCCTGGGCTGGAAGCTGCCGCAGCGGCGCGACGGCTACGCTACTGCACCAAACGGGAATGTGGCAGAGTAGAAGCCGCTCCCTCTCCTGAATGAGAGTTTGCCGACCCAATGCCCCCGTTTGTGACACAGCTGCTCGTTGACGGGGGTGTATCCTCAATTTGATGGATTCCGGCGCCGCGAGTAATTCAATTCGTAGTGTGCCAGCCGGAATGGGGCAGACCGATGCGCCACTACGCCCATCGTGCTGAGGGTGAAAGATGGGGGCGGCGTGACAGCGGCGAACAGTCGTTTGTTTGTCGAGGCCGCGCTGCATCGCAAACGGGCGGGTATGCTCGGGCACGGTCTGCTGGTGCGCTTTCGGGCGGAGAGTAAAGATGTGCCTGCGCATCAGCCGTCGGATGAAGTTCGCCGTTGCTATCCCACCACCGGAGCGTTCCATCCCGCATGAGCGCCGCTTCACGCGGGATAGCGCGCACGATATCCCGGATAGGTCTATTTGTATCCCACGCTTCCAATCGACATCCCGCCAGACGGTCGTCGTGTCCCGCATCCGACCCCGGCCATCCCACTATTTGCTATTTTCGTCCCGCTTCGACTTATGGATATCCCGCATAAACCGGTTCGAATGTGACAAATTTCCCTGGTAGGGCCAAAAAATTCCCTGTTTCCGCCTGAAAATTCCCTGTTAATTTGTGCAGGGGATTCTCCTGCAACCAATTGATATTGGCTGATGTTTCTGGTCAATGCAGGTCCCGCCTGGTCGAAACGGGACAATTTTGCCTGTTATTTCCCTGTATGCAGAGATATCGGGGTCGAGACGAGTTCGATCTGGACTGGCCCCTCCGTCAATTACGCGAGTTGGTTGCCTGAATTCATTGCCTATATCGGCCGTCTGGCAATCAGCCCATCTCAATTCGTGCCACAATAAGGTTTGCGCTCGAGGTGTTCCAGACTGCCTCAGTGCCGGTGCGACGGCCATCCAAGCGCCAGCACCGTACTGCGCGCCGATCGTTCGAGGGGTTGCGGGCCGAAGGGTAAAGCGGCGGCTACAGCAATGCACCACGGTGAACGGCGAGCAAATTCGCAAACCGCCTGCGAACGTGAAAACGCTTGCACCCGGGTGCCTGAAAATTGTTCGACGCGGTTTGACACACAAGGGAAATCAATGACGCGCTGCTGTCATGGTTGAGGTCGAAGTCGGGTGCAATCTCGCAGCACCAGGGGCATCTGGACGATCGGAAACTTGCCAGCAGCTCGCTTAACTCTGCCCGTTTCCTGCCCTCGAAGCGGGGGCCACCTCAGAGGATTGTTGATCCGACGCGATCGTTGAACGTCGAGGCGTTGGCGGAGCGTCCATTGCGCGGCTGTCAGGCATGGGACCACGTCGAGCCTGTCGATGGGCAAAGGCGCTCCGGCTCCAATGTTTATTGGTCTGCTTGTAGCCGACCTGGCAGTGGCAACTGACGGCCGCGGCCAGCTGCCAGCGTTCCAGAATTGTGAATGACCCGAACCAACCGTCCACGCCGGGGCGGGCGGCGGAAAACGCCTGGGCAAATGCCCGCGTCAGTAATCCCGGGCCGGTGGAAAGCCAGAGCAGGTCGTTGTCGCCACGGATCAATGCCGTCGCGGCAAGCTGCAACGCGTGTGCGATCACGGGATGCCCCGGCACGCAGGCCAGGAAATTGTTGCCAAGGGTGGTGTATTCCTCCTGATAGGCGACAAAACGCGCGCCGCCGGCCAACAGATTGTCGATCGGCGCGTGGCATCGGTCATCTGCATCCGCGTAAACCCCGCCTTCGGCATGCAGCCAGGCCAGACGAAACAGATCGGCCCGTTGCGCCGGCAGCCGGGCCCCCATATAGGCGTCGAGCACGAGCGGGCCGGCCCGAGCGCGCAAGAAGTCGCAGGCGGAGGCGTGATCGAACACTTCGTAGCGAAAGGCGGGATTGCGCACCTGCCAGCTTTGCATCAACACGGCGATATCCGGGGGCGGGACCGGTTGCATCCAGTATTGGGCGATTTGTTGCGGAACCGCAGGCCCGTCCATCGTTGACGCGACCGCAAGCCGCCCGGACTGCCGCAGCGCCAACAGCAGCGCCATCGCGGCCGGGGTGTAGTCCGGATACGCCGCCACCACCGCCTGCAAGGGCGCCACGCG
>CANBZE010000322.1 GCA_947373775.1 Alphaproteobacteria bacterium | reverse complement strand
GTCGAAGTGGTGGACGAAGTTGTACGCACCGTATTTTGCGCACCAATTTTTTAAGGCACAGGACCCTCGCATCCTAGCTAAGTAATCAATGGCGTTGACCACCCGGTCAACGCTGGAACGTCACGCCTATGACTTGCCCGGCCGTCCTGAAGTCGATGCGAATGCCATCGCCTCGAGCGTCGCACCTTTGATCCGGATATGGCATAATCGGCCCAACAACTGGCCGGACACGGGGATGAATCGCAAGCAACGCCGGGCAAATCAAAAGGTTGGCCAGGTACCTGCCGTGACCGCCGCTGGGGGCGATCCTGTCACGTTGCATGCCATGGGCGTGGAAGCCTTTCGTGCTGGGCAATTGCAGGCTGCCGCTGAGCTGATCGCCCGGGCGATTGCCGGAAATGCCAAAATGCCGGATTTTCACTACAACCTGGCCATCGTCCTGCGGGCGCAGGGCAAGCTGACGGAAGCGGCCACCAGCTACCACCGCGCCATCGAGTTAAAGCCAGACTATGGCGACGCGCACAACAATCTTGGCAACGTCTGGAAGGCGCTTGGCGAACTGAACAAGGCGCGGGCATGCTTTGAACGTGCCTTGGGCTGCAATCCCGGCAATGCGGACACCTATTACAATCTGGGCATTCTTTCCGGTGATGAAGGCGATTACGGTGCGGCGGCCCGCCATTTCCAGAAGTGCCTGGAATGCGATCCGCAGGACGCGCGGGGCGTGCATGTACTGCTGGCGCATCTGGGCAAGGCCAGCGCCCCGCTGCAAACGTCCCATGCCCATATTCTCAAGCTTTATGATGTGCGGTCCCGGTTCTGGGACAATGAAGATACTTATTTCGGCGCGCAACTGGTGGCGAACGCGTTGCGCGAACACGCGGGGCAAGAAAAGCTGGATGTCCTGGACATCGGTTGCGGCACCGGATTGGTGGGCGCACTGGTGCGTCCACTCGCGAGGCGGCTGGACGGCGTGGATCTGTCGCTCGCCATGCTGGAAAAAGCGCAGGCAAAATCGGTGTATGACGGACTTGACCGGGCCGACTTCTTATCTGTGATGTCACAACGCGCGAATAGCTATGACGCCGTATTGGGCGCGGCGGTGCTGATCCATTTCGGCGACCTCATGTCGATATTCCAGGCCGCGCTAGCCTGTTTGCGACCAAATGGGCTATTTGTCTTCACCCTCTTTTCTCTGGCGGGCGATGAGAAATTCGCTGTGTCCGCAAACTACAGGCTGGCTCACAGCGGCGGCTTCGCGCACAGCGCTAACTCTGTCCGGCAGCTGGCCAGGGACTGCGGCCTCGCCGTGGACGCGTTAAGGGACGTCGTTCTTGAGCACGATCCGAACGGCAATCCGATTCCCGGCCTGCTGGCCGTGCTGCGCGCGCCATGACTGTCGAAATCCGCCAATGCGGCGGCGGCTCCTCGTACTGCAAGGTACCAGGCATTCCCGAGGCCGGGTGAGAGGCGCAGGAGAAAACGGCTCTGGGTGACCGTTGCACGGCCGCGCACTTGGCTACAAACTCGTCGCCGGAGGACGGGCATGAGCCAGGACCTGGATAACATAACCATCTCGACCTTATGGCCCACCGTAGTCCTGCAGGCCCGCTTTGCGGGTGGCCTCGACGCGATGAAGGCGGAGATATACCGGCTGAACGCCCTGCCCGGCAGCGGCATCAAGAAGTCCAATTACGGCGGCTGGCAAAGCGACGTGCATCTGCACGAAAACCCTGTCTTTACGCCACTATGCGGCCATGTCAGCGCCACCTGCGCCCGGGTGTTCAAGGTAAAGGGCGCGCGCATGCACCAGATGTGGGCCTGTATCAACAAGCGCAATGACCAGAACCTGATCCATTCTCACACCAACAACTTCAATCTTTCGGGGGTGCATTACCTGAACGTGCCGCAGGATTCAGGCGAGATCGTTTTTCGCGATCCCCGTCCCGGCGCCAATCAGGCGCCCTACCGGCTGTTCCAGGACGACGGCGACAGCGAATATTTCACGCCATCGGACGGCCTCACCATCCTGTTCCCCTCCTGGCTGGAGCATTTCGTGCTGCCCAACCAGAGTGACGGCGACCGGATATCGGTCAGCTTCGATCTCACCTGGGAGCGCTGAAAAAAGGCCGGATCGCGAGATCCGGCCTTTTCAGTAGGAAAAATCGTGACTTGCCTTAAGCGGTGCTGCCGGTTGGAACGACCGCGGCAGTAGCAGGATTGCTGTCCCTGCTGGCACCGACGGCAATAGCGACCGCCGCAGCTACGCCCAGACCTATGTACAAAAGCGTGTTGCCCCCAGCCCCTGGGCGGCGTGCACACCGGCAGGTTTGCCAGGGGTCAGGGTGCCATCAGCCGCTGACACGGCCGTGGGAACGAGAAGGCTTGCCGAAAGGGCGGCGATCAGGAGCTTATGCATGGAATCCCTCCAAATGATGTGGCGCACTCAAAATGGTGTCCGCCGCGCCAAGCGCGGCGGACAGCTCCTCAATCCTCAATCCTCACGCCGATGCGATACATGCGGCCGATACAGTCGTAGATACGGCAATCCGTGCCGCCGCCGCCGTTGGTGGCAATGTTCGGCGGCGGTGCATTGAACGTATTATCGACCGCGCCATATATCTGAATGCGGTCGGTCCAGCGATAGGAGCCGCGGAAGTCCCCATAAAGGACCGCCGGCACGGCATTGTTGTCCACATCGACACCCTGGATATAGGTGTTGCTGAGTCGCGCCGAACCGATGATGCGGGCCTGGGCCGTCAACGACCATGCGCCTTCGGAGTAGGTCGACGACACCGTACCGCGCAACTTGGGATCGGTAAATCCGGCCAGGGGATTGACGGCGCCATCGCCGCTGACCGCGCCCGCGCCGTTGGTGGTTATACCCAGCGAGGTTCGGGTTTTCTCGTCGGTATAATTGCCCAGGATGTGCCAATCCAGGATACCGGCAAACAGGTCGTGATGATAATCGAGCTGGGCGTCCAGGCCCGACACGGTTTCCCGGTTCGCGTTCACCGGCGACTGCAGGTAGAAGTTGAAGGCGCCCTCGCGGTCGGCGCTGAAGGTGCCCACATTAAAGCCGGCAGGGCCCGACAGGCCGGGTGAGACGCCGTTGCCGTCCACTTCCGACGCCACCGGCAGGTTCGCGTTGCCCGGAAAGCCCTGGCCGAAGAAGACCAGGGAGCAGAAAGCCGCCACCTTCTTGTTGGCGCACTGGTCGAAGATCTGGCCCGCCGTGGGCGAGAAGATGCCCTGGTGGAGGGTGATCGAATACCAGTCCACCGACAGGGACAGGTTTTCGATCCAGTGCGGCGTCAGCACGATACCGCCCGAAACGGTTTCGGCCTGTTCCGGCACCAGCAGAGGATTGCCCGCGGCGCCGAAATGCACGTTGAACGACGGACCGCCGGGCGGATA
>CANBZE010000321.1 GCA_947373775.1 Alphaproteobacteria bacterium | reverse complement strand
GCCCATTCATCTAGGGGCCCATTTTCAGGGGAAAACAGTGAAGATGCTGTTGCTTTCCGCAAAGCTGGTAACGCAATCCTTAAGAAAATCGCACCGGCTGTTAACGCTGGTGAACAACTGATTAAAATGCCGTCTTTCGGGGTCACCTTGACGCGCCGCGCTTAACCCTTTGTTGAGCATGAAAGCCTGTTTGCCTTCGTTTTAGCGCCGCCACGCATTAAAAAAGTGCGGGGCAAGAGGCTTAATCGTGCCGTGAGTTTCACCACGCGTTGCAAACGGCTTACCCGGCGCCTGCGCGCTGATTCCAACAAGGGATCGGCGGCAATCGAATTCGCCATGATCGCGCCGGTGTTCTTCGTGCTGCTGATGGGCACGATGGAAGCGGGCGTCATGTTCTTCGCCCAGTCTGCGCTGCAGAATGCCCTGAACGACACCGCGCGCCTGGTGCGCACCGGCCAGACCGCCTGTTATACCACCAGCGCCGGCAGCTGCGTGGCCATGACCCAGGCGCAGTTCAAGACCAAGTTGTGCTCCCAGGTTTCCACGCTGCTGCAGAGTTGCACCTCCGGCGGCCTGCAGTTCGACGTGAATGCGTATCCCAGCGGCTACAGCACGGCCGCCAACAGCTCGCCGCTGGACAGCAGCAAGAATCTCAACAACCTGACGGCGTTCAATGTCGGCAGCGCCTGCGACGTGGTGCTGGTGCGCGCCTTCTACAAGTGGCCGGTCTTCACGCCGGGCCTGAACTATTTCATGGCGAATGTGGCGGGCAACTATCATCTGCTGGCCACCGCGGCGGCCTTCCGCAACGAGCCCTTCGACACCAACACGGGCGGCTGCACATGAAGTGGCGCGGCTTCCGCAAATCCAATGACGGCGCCGCGGCGGTGGAGTTCGCCATCCTGCTGCCGCTGCTGATCTCGATGTTCTTCGGCGTGGTGGAAACCTCGCTGGCGCTGTTGTGCCGCGCCGACGTGTCGGTGATGGCCTCGACCGCCGCCGACCTGATCTCGCAGGTCAATGCCGCCAGCACCACCGACATCACCAATGTCTATTCCGCCGCCGGCACGATCCTGTATCCCTATTACGATCCGTCCAACGGCAGCGCCAAGCCGACCATCCGCCTCACCAGCGTGATCTATGACACGACCAGCCAGAGCACCACAGCCGGCAAGGTCGCCTGGACCTGCACGCAATCCGGTTCGGGAACACTGTCGCCGAGCTCGCGCACCGTGGGCGCCACCGTGACCTTGCCTCAGGCGCTGATGACAACCAATGGCAGCGTGATCATCGCAGAGATCGCCTATAACTACGTCTCGCCCACCACCAAGGTGATCACCGGGCCGATCAACATGACCAACAATTTTTATACCAAGCCGCGCCGCATCGCGCAGATCGCCGCGCCCAGCTCCTGCACGTAAGTCAGCGGGGCCTGATAAGCCTTTCCTACGCCACCGACGCCACCAGCAAACCCTCTCGCGTATAGATCGCGCCGCGCCCCGGGGCGCGGATGCGCCCCTTAAACAACCAACCGCGGCGCGGGTTATCGCGGACGGATCAACCCTTCTTGCGCCACGGATGCCACGAGCGCGCCTTCGCGCGTATAGATCGCGCCGCGGTTGAACCCGCGCGCACCCGACGCCGAAGGACTGTCCTGGACATAGAGCAGCCATTCATCGGCACGGAACGGGCGGTGAAACCACATGGCGTGATCCAGGCTGGCGACTTGCACATTGGAGAAGATGCTTTTGCCATGGGGCAACAGCGAGGTGTCCAGCAGCGACATGTCCGAGACAAAGGCCAGCAGCGCCCGGTGCAGCACCGCGTCATCCGGCACGGCGCCGCGTGTCCGCAGCCAGATATGATCCAGGGGACTGCGCGCCGGGCGGGTCTCACCCAAGGGCCCGCGTCCCAGTACCGAGCGTGTTTCAAAGGGCCGCTCGCGCGCCACCCAGGCGCGGGCCGCACCCGTCAGCGTTTCATCGCGCAGCAGCACCTGTTGATCGTCTTCCAGGTTTTCGGGCGGCGGCACTGCCGGCATATGGGACTGGTGCTCGAAGCCGTCTTCGCTTCTCTGGAACGAGGCCGCCAGGATGAAGATCTGCAGACCATTCTGTAGCGCCACCACCCGGCGGGCACTGAAGCTGGCGCCGTCGCGTGATCGGTCCACTTCATAGCGAATCGGCACCTTGGGATCGCCGGGCCGCAGAAAGTAGGCGTGGAAGGAATGACAAAGCCGCCGGGAATCGACCGTTCGCGTTGCAGCAACCAGCGCCTGGGACAGGACCTGGCCGCCAAAAATTCGCATGGCAGGCTCGGGCGGCGAGGTGCCGGCGAAGACATCTTGCCCGGTCTTTTCAAGGTCGAGCAGCGCCAGCAATCGGGTCAGTGCGGTATCGGACATTCTTGGTCCTGAAAGGCAGCCAGTTTTCTTGTTATGTATCTGATTTTAATATATATTATTGAGAATTCGTGGCCGAAGGGCCTTCGCGCCGTGCGAGCCCGCTGAAAAACTGTCAGTTGGCGCGAATGTACTTCCGGATCATTCTCACGGACGGCGCTGTTGCCTCGGTGTCACAGGGCCGGGCTAAAACCTTGGAAACGTACCGCTTAACTCCCGCAAAGCAGCATATCACATGGAGACATATCGGGGGATCACCGTTATAAGCGCTACATTAGTTCTTACGACCGACATGGGGGCGTCCCGTCGGTCGGTATTTTTAAGCGAGGGTAGAAAAATGAAGCTTCGTATGCTCGCCATGGCGACTGTTGCCGCCGCGGCTCTCAGCACACCTGCAATGGCCGGCGACGGCTGGTACTTGGGCCTTGGTGGCGGCTGGGACAACCAGATCGGTTATCGGGTCAAATCCACCGCTGGTGCCCTCGCGGGTGGCGGCGCGAAGATCAATTCGAAGGACAGCGCCATCGGCGTTGCGTCCGTGGGCTACAAGTGGTCGGAAGGCTGGCGCCTGGAGAACGAGTTCTCCTTCACCCAGCATGACACCTCGCTGAACGGCACCGGCGCCTTCAACGCCACCGGCGGCAACCAGATCACCGCCGACATGATCAACCTGACCTACGATTTCCCGATCAGCGACACGTGGAAGTTCACGGTCGGCGGCGGCGTCGGCGTCGGCGGCTTCCGCGGCTCGCTGCGTTCGGTCGGCACCAGCTTCGACCTGTTCCGCGGCGGCCACAGCGCCTTCCAGTGGCAGGCGATCGCCGGCCTCTCGGTTTCGATCGCGCCGGATGTCGATCTGTTCGGTGAATATCGCTATCGCGAGAACGAGACCGACGGCAGCTTCGGTTCGTCCTATACCACTCTCACCCCCGTTCGCATCTCCACGGTTCAGGAGAATGTGGCGTTGTTCGGCCTGCGTTGGTTCCTGACGCCTCCGCCGCCCCCGCCGCCCCCGCCGCCTCCGCCGCC
>CANBZE010000320.1 GCA_947373775.1 Alphaproteobacteria bacterium | reverse complement strand
GCCGGTGGACGGCGGCAAGCTGAAGCTCGCCATCGCCGATGACGGCAAGGGCTTTGCCATGGACAGCACCAGCAAGAGCGTGGGCAGCCGGCTGATCAAGACCTTCGGCCTGCAGTTGGGGGGCGTTTCCAGCGTCCATTCCGAGCCGGGACAGGGCACGGTAGTGGATCTGATCTTCCCCGATCCCGATTTGAAGCCCGAAGAATCCACCGTCTAGCCGATTTCGCCAAGCTGGCATGCGTTTAGGGCTGTTTTCGTTAAGCCCCGAATGGTTATGTTCCGGCTCGCAAATCAGACGAGCAGGGCCATGGCGGACAATTTTGATGCAATCGTGATCGGTGGCGGACCGGGCGGCTATAATGCCGCCATTCGCCTGGGCCAGCTTGGCCTGACCAGCGCCTGCATCGACAAGCGCGGCAGCTTCGGCGGCACCTGCCTGAACGTCGGATGCATTCCCTCCAAGGCGTTGCTGCACGCGTCCGAGCGTTTCCACGAAGCGAGCCACGATTTTGCCAAGCTGGGCATCAAGGCCAAGGTGGAGTTGGACCTGCCCGCCATGATGGCGCAGAAGACCAAGGTGGTCGGTGAGCTGACCAAGGGTGTGGAGTTCCTGCTCAAGAAGGCCAAGAGCGAAGCTATCGTCGGCGAAGCCAGGATCGCCGCGCCCGGCACGGTCGAAGTGAAGCTGGCCGACGGCAAGACCCGCACCTTGACCTGCAAGCACATCATCATCGCCACCGGCTCGGACGTGGCGCCGCTGCCCGGCGTCACGGTGGACGAAAAGCAGATCGTGTCTTCGACCGGCGCCATCGCGCTGAGCGCTGTTCCCAAGAAGTTATTGGTCGTTGGTGCCGGCGTGATCGGGCTGGAACTGGGTTCGGTATGGGCCCGGCTGGGCTCCGAAGTGACGGTGGTGGAATTCCTCGACCGCGTCACGCCCGGCATCGACCTGGAAGTCAGCAAGGCGTTCCAGCGCATCCTCACCAAGCAGGGCATGACCTTCCATCTTGCGACCAAGGTCACGGGCGTGGAGAAGAAAGGCGCAGGCCTGAAAGTCACCATCCAGCCGGCCGCCGGCGGCGATGCCCAGGTTCTGGATGCCGATGTGATGCTGGTCGCCATCGGCCGCATTCCCTACACCGCCAATCTGGGCCTGGCGGAAGTCGGCGTGGCGATGGACAAGCGCGGACGCGTCGTCACGGATAATCACTATCGCACCAATGTGGCGGGCATCTATGCCATCGGCGATTGCCGCGAAGGCCCCATGCTGGCGCACAAGGCCGAGGACGAAGCCACCGCCTGCGCCGAACTGATCGCCGGCAAGGCAGGACATGTGAACTATGATGCGATTCCGTCGGTGGTCTACACCTTCCCGGAA
Organism: Alphaproteobacteria bacterium; assembly: GCA_947373775.1. Next base: position 2,069 of record CANBZE010000320.1, on the reverse strand, counting down.
GTCGCCACGGTTGGAAAGTCCGAGGAAGAGCTCAAGGCCGCCGGCGTCCAGTACAAGGTCGGCAAGTTTCCCTTTACCGCCAATGCGCGCGCCAAGACCATCATGGCGACCGACGGCCTGGTGAAGATCCTGGCCGACGCCAAGACCGACAAGGTGCTGGGCTGTGCCATCATCGGACCGGAGGCGGGCAACCTGATCGCCGAAGTCGTGCTGGCGATGGAGTTCGGCGCGTCATCGGAAGATATCGCCCGCACCTGTCATTCGCATCCGACTTTGAGTGAAGCGGTGCGTCAGGCGGCGATGGGTGTTGAGAATTGGACCATGCAGATGTGATATCGCGCCAAAGCGCGATGTCATGCCCGGCCAGCGGCGCTTAAAGCGCGCTGCCGATCCAGGTGACGACCCCGATAAAAACAAAGAACCCCACCCATGTCAGACAGAACATGAGGGCGCAGTGATTCTGCTCCTTGGGGGATGACTCAATCGGATGATGCACCACAGTCATGGGCGGCTCCCGCATTCGTCGCCCCAAGGCTAGACCCGTTCAACCCTTGCGGGAACGCACATTCGTCGCCGCAACGCAGCAATATGTCAGCGTTTCGGAAGCCGAACATGCTCGGGACGCACACCCATGCCGATAAAGCGCGCCGGGAACTGGCGCGCCCATGGCCAGGCATTCAGCAGTCGCACGATGCCGGGTGGCTTGGGCGTCTTCATCGCGGCCAGTGTCGGCGCCAGTATGAGTTTCTGTGCCATCACCTGGAAGCCCTGGATCACATTGGTGGGGAATTGCCGCCGCTTCTGGACTTTCTTCAGGTCGCGGAAGGTCGGCACGCCACGCCTCAGCACCGGCGCCAGAATGTTGGCCGTCGCCACCGCGTCCTGGATGGCGAGGTTGATGCCCACCCCGCCGATGGGCGACATGGCATGGGCAGCATCGCCGATGCACAGCAGGCCGGGCCGCGCCCATTTTTCCAGCCGGTCCACCGTCACGGTCAGAAGCTTGACCTGGTCGAAGTCCTTGATCGCCTCGTCAACGCGGCCTGCGGCAAAGCCCGCGATGGATTTCAGCCGGCTGCGGAATTTGGTCAGGCCATCGGCCTTGATGGTATCGAAGCCGCCCTTGGGGATCAGGTAAGCGCACTGCCAGTAATCGGTGCGATAGATCATCACGAACAACTGGCCGTCCCGCACCTTGCCGATCAGGTCGGCGGGATCGCCCGGCAGCACCGGCAGGCTCAGCCACAGCACGTCGAACGGCGCGCCCAGATCGTCGACCTTCAGGCCGGACTTGTCGCGCAGGGTGGAATGGCGGCCATCGGCGGCAATGGTCAGCCCGGCCTTGATCTGGACAGTCCCGGCCGGTCCTGTCGCCAGCACGCCGCAGATGCGATCGCCCCCCTTGCGGTCTTTCTGGGCTATCAGGTCCTTGGCTTCGGTCTGCATCAACAGATGGAAGTTGGGCAGCTTTTTGCCCTGCGCGGCCAGGAAATCCAGGAAGTACCATTGCGGCATCAGGGCGATGAACTTGGCGGCAGTGGGCAGCCGCGAAAAATCACCGATGGTGAAATGGTCGTCCCCGATCTCGATGTTCGCCGTGCGGATGCGGGTGTGCGGCAGCTTGAGGAACTCTTCCAGCAGGCCCAGTTCATGCATCACCTGCAAAGTCGAGGGATGTACCGTGTCGCCGCGGAAATCGCGCAGGAAGTCCTTGTGCTTCTCCAGCACCGTCACATCGACCCCGGCCCGGGCCAGCAGGTAACCGCACATCATGCCGGCCGGGCCACCGCCCGCGATCACGCATGTGGTGGAAAGCGTTTCCAAGCCTATCCCCTTAAGAGGGCCCCTTGCCCTCGCCTGCCGTTGGTCTAACCTTGGCCGGGCATGCGCGCCAATCGTATCCGCGAATTATGGGCTTGCGGCAAGCCGGCCCTGAATTGCTGGATCACCCTGCCGGGGACCCTGGCGGCGGAGATGCTGGCGCACCAGGGCTGGGACAGCCTGACCGTGGATTTGCAGCATGGCGCCAGCGATTTCGCCTCCATGTGCGCCATGTTCGCCGCCATCTC
>CANBZE010000319.1 GCA_947373775.1 Alphaproteobacteria bacterium | reverse complement strand
CGGGCAGGATGGTGCGCAGGGAGGGGCGCGGCTTGCGATGCTGTTCTTCCAGCGCCGCGATGAAGATGCGGGTCAGGTCGCCGACATCCTTGGCCACCAGGAAGTAGGCGCGCATGAAGGCTTCCACGGCGCGGCGCGGCTTGTCGGCATCGACATAGCCCAGCTCGGTCGCCAGGGCGGGCTGCACGTCAAAGCTCAACCGTTCTTCGGCACGGCCCAGCAGGTAATGCAGGCGCACGCGCACATCCCACAAAAAGGCTTCCGCCTTCTGGAAGGTGCGATATTCCTCCTTGGTGAAGACGCCATGCTCGACCAGGCTGGCGGCATCGTCGACGTGATAAAGATACTTGCCGATCCAGTAGAGCGTCTGCAGGTCGCGCAGGCCCCCCTTGCTTTCCTTGATGTTGGGCTCGACCAGGTAGCGGCTTTCACCCTGGCGCTGGTGGCGCTCCTTGCGCTCGATCAGCTTGGCTTCGACGAAATCGCGTCCATTGCCGGTGGCGACTTCCTTCCAGAATTTGGTGCGCAGCTCTTCATACAGTCCGCGATCGCCCCACAGATAGCGCGCTTCCAGCACGGCGGTGCGGATGGTGACGTCCAGCTTGGCCAGCCGCACGCTTTCGGCCAATGACCGCGTGGCATGACCCACCTTCAAACCCAGGTCCCACAGCATGTAGAGAATGAACTCGATGACGCTTTCGCCCCATGCGGTCTGCTTGAAGGGGCGCAGGAACAGCAGGTCGATGTCCGATCCCGGCGCCAGCTCGCCGCGGCCATAGCCGCCGGTGGCGACCACCGCGATGCGTTCGGCGGTGGAGGGGTTCTGGGCGTAATAGACGTGCTTGGTGGCGAAGTCGTAGATCACCTGGATGATGGTGTCCTGCAGCTGCGACAGGGCGCGCGCCGCGGCCAGGCCGGGCAGGCCTTCCTTCTCGACCGCATACTTCACCTTTTCGCGCCCGTCGGTGAATGCCTGCTTGATCAGGACTAGCCCGGCTTTCCGCAGGTTGCCGGGCTCGGCGCTGTCCTTGGCCAGCGCGGTCAGGCTGCGGCGCAGCGCATCCGCATCGATCAGTTCGCGCAAGGCGAGAGTTTGGGGTTTTTCGAGGCCCATGGCGGCGCGGATAATGTCATGGGGGTCCCCCCGATGCCACCCGGCCGGCTGCAGGGCTATTCCGGCTTGGATGCAGCCTTGCGGCGCGGGATGCCGTCCCATTTGGCGGGCCCGCGGGTGCGGATGACCACGCCGCAGGCGATCCGGTCCCCGGCATTGCCCAGGGGCTGGGTGCGGTAATCATCGCCTCGCGCATCCACAATGACCGCCACGCCATCCTTGTCGAAGATCGATCGCTTGCCGTTGCCGATGGAAAAGCCGTTGGCGATGGTGCTGGCATGCAGATGTCCGTCGGCGCCGGCGAACTGGTTGGGCAGGTCGCCCGCTTCCGGCCCGCTTCCGGCCCGCCTTCGGCCAGGAAGCCATGCTGCTTGCCGGGCATCAGGGTCAGGATCGGCCCCGCGCTGGTGAAGCCGCTCTTGGCATCGCAATTGGCCGAGGTGTGCAGGTGCGCGGCATGGGGCCCGGGCGGCAGGTCATGCAGGTCGAAGGTGACCAGCACGCCCCGGTTGACGGCATCGAACACCACGGTTCCCATCGGCTTGCCTTCCAGGCTGGAAAGCCGGGCGATGGCGCGGGCCTTCAGGGCGGCGCTGGCGGGCCCGGCCATAAAGACCGCCGCCAGCGCAAGCGCAGCAATCGCCAAGGCAAACCGGCTCATCCATCCCCCCAACGGCCCAAGCCTGCCATAGACGCGGAAAAGGGGGAACCCGATGGCTGCACGCACGCTTTAGGACGGGGCGCCAAGTCCCCGGAGATTTGAACATGCGCTTTTTCCTGATGGCCGCCACGGCCAGCCTTTTCACCCTCACCACCGCCATGCTGATCGCCCAGCAGGCCCAGGCCGTGCAGGACACGCCGGTCACCATCAACGGGGTCGAGACGGTCTGCACCGGCGTCGGCTCGGCCAAGGATGACCCGCGCTGGAGCGCCTATCCGGTCAAGATCGTGCTGGCCACCACCGGCGGCGCCAACCTGGCCAACGCCCATGTCACTTTGACCAGGGGCCGCCAGGAAGTGGCCGGGCTGGATTGCGATGCGCCCTGGATCCTGTTCAAGGCGCCGCCCGGCGCCTACACCGCCACCGCCACATTGATCGGCGGCAGCGGCCGCTCCAGCAGCGCCGGCTTCGGCACCACCGGCAGCGGCCGCCAGAAGACCATCACCATCATGTTCGCGCGGCCGTCGAACGCGACACCGCCCGCTGGTCAATAACAAGCGCGATAGTCCCGGAGCATCCGGCGACCCGGAGCGGCGCAGCCGCGAGAGGGCCGTCCGGTGCGACCAAACAAAGAAGCCCCGGTGGATTTCTCCACCGGGGCTTGATCGTTTCAGAACGTCAAACCGTTCTTAGACGGCCTTGAGGTTCGAGGCCTTGGCGCCGCGCGCGTCCGGCACGATGTCGAACGAGACCTTCTGGCCTTCGTTCAGCGAGCGCAGACCGGCCGCTTCAACGGCAGTGGCGTGCACGAACACGTCCTTGCCGCCGCCTTCCGGCGCGATGAAGCCAAAACCCTTGGAGGTGTTGAAGAACTTAACGGTTCCGATAGTCATGGGTACTTTTCCTGCATTGATGTCCGCCCGGCAAAATACCGGAACGGAACGGGGCTTTTCGTGTGTCGCAGGGAAGGAAGTTCGACCGTCGTCCAGGCGCGCACTCAAGGCGGGCAGGGATAGGCTAGTGCGCTTCACTGTGACGGGACGTAACGCCCACGTGCCGCGACAATACGCCCGGGCTGACCGGGACGCAATGCCGGGGCGCACCACCCGATTTTGCGGCGCGGCATAGTTGTGCCGCCAGATAGCGGCTTTTGTGACAATTAATCGATTGCGCTGCGGCGTGGTTACTCGCGGGGCGAGAAGGCGAAGACGAAGAACACCGCCGCCGCCAGGACCGAGATCGCGCTGAGCGCGCCGATGCTGGCGAAGCGCCAGACCGGATCGACTTTGAAGACCTGGAAGAAGGCGGCCACGCCCATGGCGGCCAGCACCAGCCCCAATGCGAAGTCTTTCAACCGGCCCATGCCCGCCATCCCGCTATGCCCGCCGCCAGTATAGCAGCCGGCGATCCCATCCGACACTGGCTGCGGGATGCAGCGACCAGTGACTACAATCTGTATGCAGAACGCAGGTGTTTTTTGCCGATTGAGGCTGTGTCTTTTTGAGCCGATACTTCTGCTCGCGGATTTCCAACCGGGAGGACTGCGCATGAGCCGATCCGGAGATTTCGACTACAAGGCCGTATTCGACAACACGCCCAGCCTGGTTCTGGTGCTGAATCCCGGTTTCGTCATCGTGGCCCAGAACCGGGCGCATGCCGTCGCCACCAAGTCGG
>CANBZE010000318.1 GCA_947373775.1 Alphaproteobacteria bacterium | reverse complement strand
CAGGGCGCCGGCATGGGCCTGGTCTTTGTCCCTATGAACATGGTGGCCTTTGCCACCCTGACGCCGGAACAGCGCACTGACGGCGCAGGCCTCTCCAACCTGATGCGCAATATCGGCAGCGCCATCGGCGTTTCGCTGACCTCGACCATCCTGATCAACTCTGCCCAGGCGATTCACTCCCAGCTGGCAGGTATGGCCTCGCCTTTCAACCGGGGTCTCAGCGTCAATGCGCCCTCGCTGATGATGAATCCTCAGATACCTTTTGGGTTGGCAAATCTGAATTCTCTCATAGAATACCGCGCGCAAGTGCAGGCCTACTCCAACGACTTCCTTTTCATGTTCCTGACATCCTTGCCTGTGTTTGCGATAATCTGGCTGATGAAGAAACCGAGCTTCGCAGTTGGACAACCCCCGAAGATAGAAGTGGTGGACTAAATGAAGACTGCATTCATCGGCCTGGGCGTGATGGGCTATCCGATGGCGGGTCACCTGAAAAAGGGCGGCCACGACGTCACCGTATACAACCGCAACCCCGCCAAGGCGGCGCAGTGGAAGGCCGAATATGGCGGCCAGACCGCAGCCACCCCGGCCGAGGCCGCCAAGGACCAGGACATCGTGTTCTGCTGCGTGGGCCGCGATTCGGACCTGCGCGAAGTGACCTTGGGCGCCAATGGCGCGTTCGGCGCCATCAAGAAGGGCGCCCTGTTCGTCGATCACACCACCGCTTCGGCCGGCATCGCGCGGGAACTTGCCGCCGAAGCCGAAAAGCGCGGCTTTGATTTCGTGGACGCGCCTGTCTCGGGCGGCCAGGCCGGTGCGGTCAACGGCAAGCTGGGCATCATGTGCGGCGGCACCGAGGCCGGTTACGCCAAGGCGGAACCCGTGATGGCGGTCTATACCAAGCTGGCCAAGCGGCTGGGCCCGGCGGGTTCGGGCCAGCTCACCAAGATGGCCAACCAGATCTGCATCGCAGGCATCGTGCAGGGCATGTCCGAAGCCTACAGCCTGATGCGCGCCGCCGGTCTGGACATCGAAGCGGTGACCGAAGTGATCTCCAAGGGCGCCGCCCAGAGCTGGCAGATGGAGAACCGCATCAAGACCATGGCTGCGGGCGAATATAATCACGGCTTTGCCGTGGAATGGATGCGCAAGGACCTGAACATCGCGTTGGAGGAAGCTCGCAAGCAGGGTGTCAGCCTGCCTGTGACCGCGCTGGTGGATCAGTTCTATGCCGAAGTGGAGAATTTGGGGGGCAAACGCTGGGACACATCCAGCCTTTTCGTGCGCCAGGAGACCGCGCGGAAGGGCAACAAGTCATAGAGGTTTGCTTATATGAATAAAGAGCGGGAACAATCCGCTGCGGCTTTGGCTTCTGCCAAGGGTGCGGGCGGCCGCGGCTATCATCACGGCGACTTGCGCAACGGTCTTCTGGAGGCTGCGCGCGCCATTTTGGAAGAAGAGTCTTTGGCGGCCCTGACCCTGCGTGCCGTGGCGCGCAAGGCCGGCGTCAGCCACGCCGCGCCTTATCGCCATTTCCCCAACCACGAAGCGCTGCTGGTGGAACTGTCCATCGAAGGGTTCGACGAACTGCGCGACGCCATCGCCGAGGCCGCCAAGGCGCAAGGCACCGAGTCCGACAAGATCGCCAGCATCGGCGCCGCCTATATGCGCTTTGTGGCGGCCCGCCCGGCGCTGGCGCGGCTGATGTTCGGCGGCCAGTTGCCCAACCGCGACCAGTTCCCGGCTCTGGGCCTGAAAGCGGATTCCATCGGCGCCGAGATCGGCGCCGCTTTGTCCGACAGCGCGCTGGGCCTTGCGGTATGGGCGGCCGTGCACGGCCTGGCCATGCTGGTGCTGGAAAACGTGATCGATCTGGGTCAACGCCGTTCAGGCCTTCACGTCCTGCCGGCGCGCTCCGAAATCATCCTGCGCAGCCTTTTCGCAACCGCGCGCGATTAGCGCCCGTTGGGGTGGCAGCGTCCGTAACGGCCAAGATAATAGCCGCGTGGGCAGGCATGCCGTTCGGGATGCACATAGTTGCGCAGACAGTGGCCATAGGGACCGCGGTGCCAGCCCGGGCCGCAACCGCCGGCCGCGATTGCCGTGGTGGTGCTCAAGGCTGTGGCGAAAGCAAAACTCAGAACAAGAATCTTTTTCATGAAAATTTCCCTGCTTCAGGCGCGGGAATGCTGCACCCGTTCGGGCGCGCGCGCAATCACGGGAAGGTGACGTTCAGCGCTGCAGCAGCCGTGCCGCTTCAACCGCGAAATAGGTGAGAATGCCGCTGGCCCCGGCACGCTTGAAGCCGGTCAGGCTTTCGATGACGGCCCGCTCCCGGTTCAGCCATCCTTTTTCGAAGGCCGCTGCCAACATCGCGTATTCGCCCGACACCTGATAGGCGAAAGTGGGCACGCCGAAACGCTCCTTCACCCGCCAGACCAGGTCCAGATAGGGCATGCCCGGCTTGACCATCACCATGTCAGCGCCTTCGGCCAGATCCAGCGCCACTTCGCGCAGTGCTTCGTCGCCATTGGCCGGATCCATCTGGTAGCTGCGCTTGTCGCCGGTCAGTGTTTTGGCCGATCCGACCGCGTCGCGGAACGGGCCATAGAAAGCGCTGGCATATTTGGCAGCATAGGCCATCAGCAGCGTGTTGTGATGGCCGGCCTGTTCCAGCCCAGCGCGGATGGCGCCGATGCGGCCGTCCATCATGTCGGACGGCGCGATGATGTCGCAACCCGCCGCGACCTGCACCAGGCTCTGCTGTACCAGCAGCTCGACCGTGGCGTCATTGTGCACATCGCCGTCGCGCAGCACGCCGTCATGGCCGTGGCTGGTGTAGGGATCCAGCGCCACGTCGCACAACACGCCGATCTCCGGGACCGCTGCCTTGATGGCGCGCACCGCGCGGCACACCAGATTGTCGGCGTTCAGCGCTTCGCGGCCGTCATCGCTCTTCAAGGATGCGGGTGTCTGGGGAAACAGGGCGATGACCGGAATGCCCAGCCCGGCGGCTTCCTTGGCCGCTTTCACCACCAGGTCCACCGACAACCGTTCCACGCCGGGCATGGACGCCACGGCCTCGCGCTTGTTTTCGCCCTCGATCACGAACACCGGCCAGATGAAGTCGGCTGGCGACAGGCTGGTCTCGGCGACAAGGCGGCGCGACCACTCATGACGGCGGGTACGGCGCATCCGAAGGGCGGGGTAATGGCTCATTCTTGTGTCTTGCCAATTCAGCAGGGGCCGCGCAAGTCTGGCCGCCAATGAGCGTTACCGATCCCCATATTCACAGCGAAAAGCGCGGCGCCCTTGGGCTTCTGACCCTGACCCGGCCACAGGCGCTTAACGCCCTGACCCACGGCATGGTCGCTGGCCTGGCTGCCAGCCTGGCTGAATGGGCAGCCGATGACACGATCCATGCGGTCGCCATTCGGGGCGAGGGCAGAGCCTTCTGTGCCGGCGGCGACATCCGCGCCGTGCA
>CANBZE010000317.1 GCA_947373775.1 Alphaproteobacteria bacterium | reverse complement strand
TTTGCGCTGCTGGCCTTTTTCCTTCAGGGCCTGGCGGTCCAGACCCATATCCACGTCCCGCTCCAGCCGGTTGCGGCCCAGAACCTGGCGACCAAGACCGCGTCCCTGCCCGAACAAGCCCCGCTCAAGGCGCAGGACCCGATTGACCAGTGCCGCCTGTGCCAGGAAGTGGCCCATGCCGGCATCTTCGTCGCGCCGACGGCTTCGGCCGTGGCGATCAGTCTTACATTCGCTTTGGCGGAGTTCGCCGCCCGGCCTGACTATATCCCCCGCTCCGCCACAGCCTTTGGCTGGCAGAGCCGCGCGCCACCGCGCCACTAATTCCACGAATCCTCGCGTGCGGCCTGTTTGCGCCGCCCCAGCACGCCCCGGCGTGCGGTTCCCTATTTGGAGTCCATCATGTTCCGTTCCTTTCTATTGTTGAGCGCCACGAGCGCCGCCCTGCTGGCGGCGGCCCCCGCCGTCGCCCAACAAACCACCGAGTCCGTCACCGTCACCGCCGAAAAACTGGCCGCCGCGCGCAACGGCATCCAGACCCAGACCGGCGCCTCCACCTACACCGTCACCGCCAGGGAGATTCAGAATCAGCCTGGCGGAGACAATGCCCAGCTCAACTCGGTGATCCTGCAGATGCCTGGAGTGGCGCAGGACAGTTTCGGCCAGCTCCATGTCCGCGGTGAGCATAACGGCCTGCAATACCGGCTGAACGGCATCATCCTGCCCGAAGGCATTTCGGTGTTCGGCCAGACCCTGGACCCGCGCCTGGCGGAATCGGTGCGGCTGATCACCGGCGCACTGCCTGCCGAATACGGCAATCGCACCGCCGGCATCATAGATATCCAGACCAAGAGCGGCGTGTTCGACAACGGCGGTGTGGTCAGTATGTATGGCGGCAGCCATTCCACCCTGTCACCGTCCGTCGCCTATGGCGGCTCGTCGGGGCATTTCAATTACTTCGTGTCGGGCGACTACACCACCAACACGCTTGGCATTGAATCGCCCGATGGCAGCAACGATCCGCGCCATGACCGCACCCAGCAGTATCACGGCTTCCTGTTCATGCAGGATATCCTTGACCAGAACAGCAGCGTGACGGCTGTACTGGGCACCTCAAACGCCATTTTCCAGATTCCCAATCAGGTCGGACTGCAACCGCCGGGACTGGACGGCATCGTCGGTCTGGGACCGCAAAATCCCGGCAGCGGCAACTTCGTGCTGAATGCGAACGGCGCCACTGGCTTTGCGTCCGAAAATCTGGACGAGCGCCAGCGCGAGATCACCCACTACGGCATCTTCAGCTATCTGCACTCGGCGGGATCGCTGGATTACCAGGTCTCGGCATTTGGACGCTATTCCAGCCTGTTCTTCACGCCCGGCAACAATGTCGGCGATATTCTCTATAACGGCCTGGCCCAAACCGCCTACAAGCGGGACGTGGCCTACGGTCTGCAGGCCGAAGGCGCGTGGCATGGCTGGGCAAGCCATACCATTCGCTTCGGAGTGCTGTATCAGGCCGACGACACGCTTTCGCGTACGACGTCGCGCGTGTTGACGACGGCTCCGGGCGGGGCCGGCATCGGCAATCCCAACCCGCTCTGCACCGATCCCGCACAGACCTGTCAGACTTCGGCGGTGCCGCTGACCATCCCCGACAATGGTAGCAAGCATGGCTACAATTACGGCCTTTATGCTCAGGATGAGTGGGCCCTAACGGACCAGATCACCATCAACTACGGCCTCAGGTATGACGCCTTCTCGGCCTTCGATGCCGAAAACCAGCTTTCGCCGCGCGTGAACGGGGTGTGGAAGCCGACCGAAACCACCACCGTCCATGCCGGTTATGCCCGCTATTTCTCGCCGCCGCCTTTTGAACTGGTGGCGAGCCAGACCGTTTCGCGGTTCGACAACACCACGGCAGCGGGCAGCGGCGGGCCCAACGACACACCGCGCGCGGAGCGTGCCGACTATTTCGATCTCGGCATGGAACAGAAGCTGGGCAGCGATTGGACCGTCGGGTTGGACAGCTTCTACAAGATGTCCAAGAATCTTATTGACGAGGGACAGTTCGGCGCTCCCATCATCCTGACACCGTTCAACTATGCGGCCGGGCGGCAATATGGCGGCGAACTGACCTTGAGCTACACTCACGGCGCGTTCAGCAGCTATGCCAACGCCTCCTATGAGCGGGCAGTGGGCAAGAACATCAATTCCAGCCAGTTCCAGTTCGATCCGGGTGACCTGGCCTACATCGCAGGCAACTATATCCCGCTGGACCATCAGCAGATATTCTCGCTGTCGGCGGGCGCGTCCTACACCTGGGACAAGACGCACTTTTCAGCCGACCTGCTGTACGGCACCGGCCTGCGCAAGGACGGCGCCACGCCCAACGGCAATTCCGTCCCGGCCTATGTCACGGTCAATTTCGGCATCAGCCAGGATTTCTCGGTGATGCACGTGAAAGGCCTGACGGCGCGGTTCGACATCCTCAATGCCTTTGACGAGAGCTACACCATTCGTGACGGCACCGGCATCGGCGTGGGCGCGCCGCAATTCGGCGCCCGGCGCGGATTCTTTGTCGGGTTGTCCAAGGCGATTTAGCCGAAGAGATCGAGCTTTGTGCCAGAAACACGCGCTTCGTGTTCCAGAAGCTTGCGCTTCAGCGGCAGTCCGCCGCCATACCCGGTGAGGCTGCCGTCGGCGCCGATCACCCTGTGGCACGGCACGATCAGGGCGATGGGATTGGCGCCATTGGCCTTGCCTACAGCGCGCGCTGCGGTGGGAGAGCCGATGCGCTTGGCCACTGCGCCATAGCTGGTGGTGGTGCCGAACGGGATATCCATCAGCGCCTTCCAGACCTTTTTGTCGAACTCCGGCCCTTCGGCCGCCAGTTCGAACTCGAAGTCGCGGCGTTTGCCGTTGGCATATTGCGTCACCTGGCGCTGCACCTCGGCCAGCTTGCGCGAATTGTTCTCCGCTTCCGGGTCCACGCGGGCGGCGCCGGTGGCGCGCAGGTTGAAGCGCAGCAAGCGCCCCCCCTCGTCCACCCAGGCGGCGAATTTCTGGAACGGAGAATCGATCAGGCTCCAATAGCGTTTCATCAGGCCGCTTCCTTGAGATAAGTCCACAGATGCATGGTGGCCAGGCTGCGATGGGGCGCGAAGGCGCTCATCAGCCGCGCGGTCTGGTCGGCGTCGGGCCGCTCCGGCAACTTGTGCAGCTTTTGCAGGGCGGTGGCCAAGGCGCTGTCGCCTACCGGCGCGGCATCGGCGAAACCGCCGCGCATCAGCACATAGCGCGCCGTCCAGATACCGATGCCACGCTGGGCGGTCAGCGCCTTTTCCGCGGCAATGGCCGAGCCTTCGCCCAGGTTTTCGATATCCAGCTTGCCGCCGGCGATGGCGGCGCCTGCATCGATCAGATACTGCGCCTTGGAGCCCGCATAGCGGCGTGATGTCAGCGCCGCCTTGTCGAGATTGGCGACCGCT
>CANBZE010000316.1 GCA_947373775.1 Alphaproteobacteria bacterium | reverse complement strand
TTGAGCTGACCCGGGTCCAGGGCCGGCAGGTCGCCCTGCAGGTTCACCACCACGTCATGCGCGCCCTTGGGGTCGACAGCCTTGAGCGCCGCCCAGATCCGGTCGGAGCCCGAGGCCAGGTTTGGGTCCGTCAGGACCGCCCGCCCCCCGGCCTTTTCCACGCAGCGGACAATCTCCTCCTCGCCCGCCGCCACCACCACCGGCCCCAGGCCGGCGGCCATCGCCCGGGCCCAGACCCGCACGATCATGGGCTGGCCCGCGATATCGGCCAGCGGTTTGCCCGGCAGCCGCATCGAGGCCATCCGGGCGGGGATCAAAAGGACTGGGTTCATAACGGTTCCATCGCCTGCGCCTCTTTAGGCCGGGAATGGCGCTAAGGCCAGCTACCGCCTACAAATTATGCGACGCTTCGCCGCAATGACGTGGGGGCGGCGGCGGGTAATGTCGCCCCGTATTTTGCCGGGACCCACCCGGCTTTGGGGAGAGCCATGGATTCCTTCGAGTGGAACAAGATCATCGGTGCCGTTCTGGGCACGGCGATCTTCATCTTCGTCGTCCGCGTCGTGGCCGAAAATATCTATGAGCCCGAAAAGCCGGCCAAGCCCGGCTATGTCGTGGAAGGCGTGGTCGAGACTCCGGCCGGTGGCGCCCCCGCCGCGCCCGTCGCGGAAACCCTGCCCGATTGGGGCACCGTGCTGGCCAAGGCCGACGTCGCCGCGGGCAAGGCCACCTCCGCCAAATGCGAAGCCTGCCACGACACCTCCGCCGCCAAGACCACCAAGATCGGACCGCCGCTGTTCGGCGTGGTGGACCGCGCCCGCGCCTCGATCGCCGGCTTCTCCTATTCCGGCGCCATAAAGGGCAAGCCGGGCAATTGGACCTATGACGAGCTGTTCAAGTTCATCAAGTCGCCGCAGGCCGACATCCCCGGCACCAAGATGAGCTTCGCCGGTATCTCCAAGATCGACGACCGCATCAACCTGATCGCCTTCCTGCGCAGCAATGCCGATGCGCCCGCCGCGATCCCTGCGCCCAAGCCCGCTGCCGCACCCGCCGCTGCCGCTCCGGCAGCCGGCGCCGCTCCGGCTGCCGCCGATGGCGCGCCGGTCAAGGGTCCGAGCGGTCCGGCCTCACCGCCCCCCGCGCCCAAGGCCAACTAACGGATCGTGTCAGGACTGTCGGGCAAGCCCAATGTCCTGTTCCTGTTGCCGCCGGGATGGGATGCGCTGAGCAAGGCGCTGTTCGGCCATGCCGCCTTCAACAGCTTTCTGCACGGCAAGGACCATTACGCCCCGCAACAGATCGACTATTTTGTCGGCTTCCGTCCACCGCACGGATTCTTGAAAGGCCTGCCGCGCCTCAAAGCGATCTTCTCGCTGGGCGCCGGCGTGGACGGCTTTCTGCGCGATCCGGAATTTCCCCGCCACCTGCCGGTGGTGCGCTTCGTCGACGAGACCCTGCAGCGGGAGATGGCGCAGTACGTCACCATGCACTGCCTGATCATCCATCGTCACCAGCGCGCGTTTGACGCCGCGCAAAAGGAAGGTGCATGGCGCCAGCGCATGCTGTCTCGCCCCAGCCGCGATGTGCGCATCGGTATCCTGGGCATGGGCGACATCGGCGCGGTGACGGCCGAGCGGTTGCAGATGTTCGACTTCCAGGTGTTCGGCTGGAGCCGCAGCCGCAAGACGGTGCCCGGTGTCACCAGCTTCGCCGGCCAGCAGGAACTGCCGCAGTTTCTCGCCCAATGCGACATCATGGTGTGCATGCTGCCGCTGACGCCGGAAACCGAAGGGATTCTGGATGCCAAGCTGTTCGCGGGATTGCCGCAAGGCGCCTGGGTGATGAATGTGGGCCGCGGCGGCCATTGCAAGGAAGAGGATCTGGTGGCGGCGCTGGACAGCGATCATCTGGACGGCGCGGTGCTGGACGTGTTCCAGACCGAGCCCCTGCCCGAGGGCCATGTGCTGTGGGCCCATCCCAAGGTGACGGTGACGCCGCATATCGCCGGTATCACCGATCCGCGCAACGCATCGGCTTTTGTGGTGGACTGCATCACACGCGCCGAGACCGGCGCACCGTTCAAGAACGTCGTGGATTTGAACCGGGGCTACTGATGTCTGTGGCCAGCCGGATCAAGGATGCCGCGGCAGAGCTGTTCATCAGCGCCGAGCGGCGCGGCGCGTTCCGCAAGCTGCCGGCCTTTGAACGGAACTTAAGCGAATATCCCGAATTGGACGTACTGCGGCAGAACTATCCGATGATCCGCGCCGAGTGCGAACAGCTGATCCAAAGCCAGTTGCGTATTCCCGGCATGGAAGAACTGACCAGCTACACCTCCGGCGGCATCCACCAGATCGCCTGGAAGAGCTTCATGTTCAAGTCGGGCACCTTCATCGAAGAAAATTGCGCCCTGGCGCCCAAGACCGCCGCGCTGCTGCGCGGCATTCCTGGCGTCTATACCGCCTTCTTCTCGGTGCTGGAGCAGGGCCAGCACATCAAGGCGCATTGGGGCTATTGGAAAGGCTTTGTGCGCTATCACATGGGCGTGATCATCCCGGACAACAACCGGCATGAGAAATGCTGGATCCGGATCAATCCGGAGGCCCAGTCGCGCAGCGGCGACCGCACCCAGATCGAACAGGGCGAGAAATATCTCTGGCACGACGGCGATGCCGTGCTGTTCGACGACACCTTCTTGCACGAGGCCGCAAATGAGAGTGATTCTGTGCGGGTGGTGCTGTTTTTGGATGTTGCACGCAAGATGCCCTGGCCGCTGGCGCTGCTGAACCGGCTGTTTTTGTGGATCGCGCACAAGGACAAGTCGGTGCGCGAAATCCGCAATAACGCGAAAATCAAAGCCGCCTGATCGACGTCACCGGGCCGGCGACTTTTTCAATGCGCGCCACCGCTTCCGCCAAAGGTTCGATCGCCACCAGCATGTGATGGGCATTGGCATGCAGCAGGCGCGTCTCGTCCAGCATCACGCCCATATGGCCTTTCCAGAACACAAGGTCGCCGCGCTGTGACGCCGTGCCGACCGGCTCGCCCAGCGCTTTCTCCATCATGTCGGTGTCGCGTGGCGCGGCCTTGCCCACGGCCTGCAGCGCGGTCTGGATCAGGCCCGAACAATCCAGTCCCGCCGCCGTCTTGCCACCCCAGACATAGGGCGCACCGACAAAGCGTTCGGCAATCGCGACAAAATCCTTTTCCGCCAGAGGTTCCAGATGCCGCTGATGGACATACTGATACTCTGCGATCTGCACATAGTCGCCCTGGCGATCCAGCACCGGAACGCGCGCGTTCAGCGGCAAAAAATCCTGAACCGCCGTTTTCAGATCCGGCGCGGAGAAGACGGGCGCCATCAAGACCGAAACAGTGGCGTCCGTGGTGAACAGCGGACGCGCACCCAGTTCGAAAATATATCCCACATAGCGGTCGTTTTCCGCCTGCCCCCACAACCAGTCGCCTTCTTCGTAGACGGTGAAGACTTCGCCGAACAAAAGCTCGCTGTCCTGGGCAGAGCCGAAAGTCGGCTCA
>CANBZE010000315.1 GCA_947373775.1 Alphaproteobacteria bacterium | reverse complement strand
GTGTTCGGTTTCGCGCAGTTCCGCCCCGGCCAGAAAAGCGCGATGACCGCTCTGCTGGCAGGGTGCTCCGTGCTGGCGGTCATGCCCACGGGCGCGGGCAAATCGCTTTGCTACCAGGTTCCGGCGCTGGTGCTGGGCGGATTGACCATCGTGATCTCGCCACTGGTGGCGTTGATGCAGGACCAGGTCGCGGCGCTGCGCCTGGCCGGAGTGTCCGCCGATACGATCAATTCCGCCATCGACCGCGAGGAGAATGTCGCCGCCTGGCGCCGTGTCACGGCGGGCGAGACGCGCCTTCTGTACCTGGCGCCGGAACGGTTGATGACGCCGCGCATGCTGGACGCGTTGCGGTCTGTCGATGTCCGCCTGATCGCGGTGGATGAAGCGCATTGCATTTCGCAATGGGGCCCGGCCTTTCGCCGCGAATATGAAGACCTTTCGCAACTGCGCGATGTTTTCCCCGGCGTGCCGATCATCGCCCTGACCGCGACGGCGGACGAGGCGACGCGCCGCGACATCGCCGCCCGCCTGTTCGCCGGCAAGGTCGAGACCCTGGTGCTGGGCTTTGACCGGCCCAACATCAAGCTCAGCGTCGCGGCGCGCAATGACGGCAAGGCGCAGTTGATGGATTTCGTGCAGCGCCATGCGGGCAAGAGCGGCATTGTCTATTGCCTGTCGCGCAAGAAGACCGAAGAGACGGCGGCGTTCCTGGAACGCAGCAAGGTGCGGGCGCTGGCCTATCACGCCGGCATGACCAAGGAGATGCGCGACACCAACCAGAACCGCTTCATGACCGAGGCGGGGGTGGTGATGGTGGCGACCATTGCCTTTGGCATGGGTATCGACAAGCCGGACGTGGGTTATGTCTTTCACACCGATCTGCCCGGCAACCTGGAAGCCTATTACCAGGAGATCGGACGCGCCGGTCGCGACGGCAGGTCTGCCGAGGCGCACATGCTGTTCGGATCGGGTGATATCCGCATGCGCCGCATGTTCATCGACAATGAAGAGGCCAGCGACGAGCACAAGCGACGCGCCCATGGCCGGTTGGGGACTCTCATCGGCTATTGCGAGGCGGGGGGATGCCGCCGCCAGATCCTGCTGCAATATTTTGGGGAAGCTGCGGAGCCTTGCGGCAATTGCGACAACTGCCTGGACAGTACGCCGTTGAAAGACGGTACCCGGGAGGCGCAAACCGTGCTGGCGGCAGTTTTGCAATCGGGCGAACGCTTTGGCGCCGGCCATGTCATCGACATCCTGCGCGGCGTGGGCACCCAAAAGATCAAGGAACGCGAACATGACACGCTTGCTTGTTTCGGCAGCGGAGCGACCCGCAAGAAGGAAGACTGGACGTCGCTGATCCGCCAGATGGTGGCAGCCGGATTCCTCACCCCCGACGATCATGGCGGCTTGGGCATAACCGAGCGGGGCGAAGACCTGCGGCGCGGGACAAGCCTGTTCCACTTCCGCGAGGCTGCACCGGCGCGAGCCAAGGCGCGCGCCGATGCGGCAGCCTTGAGCGACGGCGGCGATCCTGAACTGCTGGCGGCGCTGAAGGCGGTCCGGCTTAAGCTGGCGCGCGAACGCCGTGTGCCGGCTTATGTGATCTTTTCGGACCGCACATTGATCGACATGGCCGCCTTATCCCCGCGCAATCTCAGCGAATTCGCCAGCGTCAATGGCGTGGGCGCGGCCAAGCTGAAGGACTTCGGCCCGGTATTCCTGGCCGCGATCGCGGCGCACGGCACCTGAAATTGCCTGATGCGCGCGGACGTTTGGCGTGCATACTCTCCGGGTCATTTTCCCAATAAGGAGATATTGCCATGATTGCTTCCTGGAAATTTGCTTGCCTGGGCGCGGCCCTGGCGCTTTGCACCTCTGTCCTGCCGGCCAGCGCCCAGCGCATCGTGCCGGCGGGCTACGACACCTACTACTTCAGCGGCACCACCGCTGACCCCATCAACGCCAGCATCCCGGCGGGCAGCCCCGGCCGCATGGGCGACACCGTCCAGCAGGCCGACAATATCCTCACCAAGCTGCAGGCCATGCTGACCAAGAACGGCCTGGGCTTTGGCGATGTGTTTTCCGCCCATGTCTTTTTGGTGGGCGATCCCGCCAAGGGCGGCGAGATCGATTTCGCCGGCCTGAATGGCGAATGGGCCAAGCGCTTC
This sequence comes from Alphaproteobacteria bacterium, assembly GCA_947373775.1. The sequence goes on along the minus strand of CANBZE010000315.1, from coordinate 1,380 downwards.
GGCACCCCGGAGCAGCCCAACCGGCCGTCGCGCGCGGCGTTCCAGGTACGCTTGCCGACGCCGGGCGCGCTGGTCGAAATCGAACTGGTTGCGGCGAAGAAGGCCAACTGAGGCGGCGCGGCGGATATGCGCAGCTCGCGCCTATTCGCCGGCCTCGCCTGTTCGCCAATGCGAAGGATATTCAAAAACTTGCCGCCACGACGGCGGGAAGGGTGCTGGCCTGCAGGACCGGCGCGATGAGGTTTTCGGGCAGGGACACGCTCGCATGCGCAAAGGAGAACTCGCCATCGCGCTGAAAAAAGGCGAAGCTGCGGCCCGTAGACAGGGAGGCAGAACAATGAAAAAGATTTTGGCAACCATCGCGCTTGTGGCGTTTGGCTTAACGTCGGCTCAGGCCCAGACCCCGCAGCCTGCGGATTGGACCATTCTGACTTTGACCGCCAACACCAACAAGCCGGCCGATATAACCTGGGATCGTATCGGCGGCCACGATTGGTGCGCCATCTTGCGCTTTCTGGATCGTCTCAAGGGCTGCACCATCAATTCGGGCAAGGGCGAGGTTGGCTCGGTGCGTACCGTGATGGTCGGAACCACGCCGACGGTGGAAATCGCGGTGGCGCGCACGCCGTTGTCCTACACCTATGCCCAGCCCTATACGCCGATTTTCTATCACGGCACCGTGGGGGTCGAGCCGGTGGACGGGGCCCATTCCAAGATCGTCTACACCCTGATGTGGAATCAGACTCCGGTGGGTGATGCCCAGGCCCAGGCCGCTGCACGCGAGGCCCGTCAGGCAAGCTTCCAGCGGGCGGTGGACAAGATGGCGGAAGCAGCCAACGCGCCCTGATGGGTGCGCAGTAGCAACGATGCGGCTTAGGCGCCTTTCAGGGGAAGAAACATAATGGACGCAATTCCTACCCGTATCCGCTGGAAGGTCATGTTTGCGGTCTTTCTGATCGCGACCGTGAGTTATCTGGACAGGACAAACCTCTCCGTGGCCGCGCCGGTGCTGCGAAAGGAAATGAACCTGTCTCCAACCCAACTCGGTTTGGTTTTGAGCGCCTTTTCCTGGTCGTATGCGCTTGCCCAGATCCCCGCCGGACTTTTCGCGTCATGGCTGCGCCCGCGCCTGACATATCTCTATGCCTTGTGGGCGTGGTGCATCCTTCTGGCCTTGACGACCCTGGCGACGTCATTTGCCGCGCTGGTTTTCTTCCGCATTCCGTTTGGCATTGCGGAGGCCGTAACCTGGCCGGCCGCGTCGGTGCTGATGAGCCGGTGGTTCCCGAAAGTCGAATATGCCCAGGCGATGTCACTGCAGAATCTCGGGCTGGTCATAGGTGCGGCGGTGGCGCCGCCCATTGTCGCCTTCATCATAGC
>CANBZE010000314.1 GCA_947373775.1 Alphaproteobacteria bacterium | reverse complement strand
AGCCGCGCCAATGAGGACGACAAGGGGTTGTGGAACCGCATGCTGCATCCGCAGCAGACGTTTGACAGCTTCATTCCCGGCGCCGCCAACCAGTTCGGTCATGGCGCTGCGCGCAGCTTCGCCGACGGCCAGCAAGCCGACATTCCGCTACTCTACATTCATGGCGGTGTCGGCTTCGGCAAAACCCATCTGCTGAACGCCGCGGCGCTGGAATTCCGCAAGCGCGGCAAGCGCACGCTTTTCCTGCGCGCCGAAGACTTCATGCGCCACTTCCTGGGCGCGCTCTATCGCAAGGACACGCTCGCGTTCAAGGAAGAGCTGCGCACCGCCGAAGTGCTGATCATCGACGATTTGCAGCATATTTGCCGCTCGGCCGCCACGGCGTCGGAGTTCCTCTACACCGTCAACGCCTTTGCGGATTTGCGCCGCCGGGTGGTGATCGCCGCCGACCGCCCCCCGCAGGCACTGGAAGGCCTGGGCGCCGACGTCAAATCGCGCCTGGCCGGGGGCTTGTGTGTGGGCCTGGACAAGCCGGACCGCGACACGCGGCTGGCGATCCTGAAGTCCCGCGCCACCGAGTTCACCCGCCACAAGCCCGAAGTGGTGCTGCCCGAAAGCGTGCTGGAACGCATCGCCGACATGGACGATGCGTCCCCACGCGAGCTGATCGGGGTGTTCACCAAGCTGGCGACCTATGCCGACCTGACCAAGAAGCCGGTGACCCTGGAGACCGCCGAGGAAGCGGTGGGCCTGCGCGCCGGCCCCGGCGCCAAGACCTCCATCGAGGACATCCAGAAAAAGACCGCCGAGTTCTACAAGCTGGACGTGAAGGACTTCCATTCGCCCCAGCGCGCCCGCCGGGTCGCCCGTCCGCGCCAGGTCGCCATGTACCTGTCGCGCAAGCTGACCACCCGTTCCCTGCCCGAAATCGGGCGCCGTTTCGGGGGCCGCGACCACACCACGGTGCTGCATGCCTGCCGCCGCATCGAGGCCCTGATCGGGGAGGATGCCCTGTTCCGTCAGGAGGTGGACTTCCTCAGCCAGATGCTTCAGCGCAGGCCCGAAATCTAGGCCCAAAAACCCAACAATTTCAGGGTCCAAAATGGGCGGGAAACTCCGGTTTTCCGCCTGTTTTTTTTGGCTTGAAACCCGGCTTTCTGTTATGGTCTGGGCCTTGAGTCTTGGGGCCGTTTGCGGCCATCCCAAACACAAGAAAAATGGACATTTTCGGGCCAGCTGGGGCGCCGGAAAACGTGTCCGCTAACCGGGCGGTAGAACGATGAAAATCAACGTCGAACGCGGCGCATTCCTCAAGGCGCTGAACCATGTGCAAAGCGTCGTCGAACGCCGCAACACCATTCCGATCCTGTCCAACGTGTTGATCGAGGCGGCCAAGGGCCAGCTCAAGCTCACCGCCACCGACCTAGATATCGAGATCGTCGAAGGCCTGCCTGCCGACGTGCTGCGCAACGGCTCGGCCACCGCGCCCGCCCATATGCTCTACGACATCGTGCGCAAGCTTCCCGATGGCGCCCAGGTGCAGGTCGAACTGCTCGCCAGCGAAGGCGGCCGCCTGGCGGTATCCGCCGGCACCTCGCGGTTCGAACTGTCCTGCCTGCCGCGCGAAGATTTCCCCCAGATGGCGGCCGGCGCGTTGCCGCACAAGTTCCGCCTGGCGGCCGACGACCTCAAGCGCATCATTTCCAAGACGCGCTTTGCCATCTCGACCGAAGAAACCCGCTATTATCTGAACGGCATCTATGTTCATGCCGCCAAAGACGCCAAGCCGCCGGTGATGCGCGCCGTCGCCACCGACGGCCATCGCCTGGCCCGTTACGAGCTGGAATTGCCCGATGGCGCCGGCGACATACCCGGCGTGATCATTCCGCGCAAGACGGTGGGCGAGCTGATGAAGCTGCTGGACGATGCCGACGGCGCCATCGACATCTCGCTGTCCGACACCAAGATCCAGTTCGGCTTCATTGGTGTGGAGCTGACCTCCAAGCTGATCGACGGCAATTTCCCGCCCTATGAGCGCGTCATCCCGTCCGGCAACGACAAGTCGCTGGCGTTGGAAGCCAAGGAGTTCGCCCAGTCGGTGGATCGCGTTTCCACCATCAGCGCCGACAAGACCCGCGCGGTGAAGCTGAACCTGTCCAAGGACAAGGTCACCTTGTCGGTGGTGAACCCCGAAAGCGGCACCGCCACCGAAGATGTGGGCGCCACTTATAGCGCAGGCGCCTTGGAGATCGGGTTCAACGCCCGCTACCTGCTGGACATCACCAGCCAGATCGAAGGCAAGGAAGTGCGCTTCCTGCTGTCGGATGCGGGCTCGCCCGCCATCATCGAGGATGCAGAGGACCCGCGCACGCTCTACGTCCTCATGCCTCTCAGAGTTTGATTTGACGGTTGCAGTCAACATGCACGCGGACGCGGCGGCCAGCCGCCTCGCGGTCATGCGCCTGAAGCTGACCAATTTCCGCTCCTATGCATCGGGTGAGATCGCCGTATCGGGCGCGCCGGTGGTGCTGGCCGGTCCCAACGGCGCGGGCAAGACCAATGTGCTGGACGCCATCTCGCTGCTGTCGCCGGGCCGCGGCTTGCGCGGCGCCAAGCTGGCCGAACATACCCGCAAGGGTCCGGTCGCCAGCGAAGAGACGTTGTGGGCGGTGGCCGCCACGGTGGCGCGTGGACAAACCGAATATGAAATCGGCACGGGGCTGACCCAGGCCAGCGCTTCGCGTCAGGTGCGCCTTAACGGCGTGGCAGCATCAAGCTCCGCCGATCTGGGCGACATCGTGCAACTGATCTGGCTGACCCCGGCGATGGACCGGCTGTTCATCGAAAGCGCGGGCGGACGCCGCCGCTTTCTCGACCGGCTGGTGCTGGGCTTCGATGCCGGTCATGCCCGCAGCGCCACGCGCTATGAAACCGCAATGCGCGAACGGGCGCGGCTGCTCAAATATGGTCCACGCGATCCGGCCTGGCTGGATGGGCTGGAAAACGAAATGGCCGAGGCCGGTGTTCTGATCGCCCAGGCGCGCGCGGCAACGGTGGAAAATCTGTCCCGCGCCTTGGCCGAACGCGGCCAGGCCGGCGCCTTCCCCGCCGCGTCACTGGCCCTGACCGATGAATTGCATCTCTCCACCGCCGACGGCTTGCGCGCGTCTTTCGCTACTTCGCGCATCCGCGATGCCGAAGCCGGGCGCACCCTGGCCGGCCCGCACACCACCGATCTGGCCGTTCGCCACACGGCCAAGCGCGCCGATGCCCGCGACTGTTCCACCGGCGAGCAGAAGGCGTTGCTGATCTCCATCATGCTGGCCGATGCGCGCGAGCTGAGCCGCGCCCGCGAGGGGCTGGCCCCCATCCTGCTGCTGGACGAGATCGCCGCGCACCTGGATGCCACCCGCCGCGCCGCCCTGTTCGAGGAAATCCGCGCCTTGTCCGCCCAGGCCTGGATGACCGGCACCGATCTTTCACTCTTTGACGGCTGGAACGCCCATGCCGAAATCTTCCTGGTCGAAAATGGCCAATTTCTTCGTCAAGAATAAGTT
>CANBZE010000313.1 GCA_947373775.1 Alphaproteobacteria bacterium | reverse complement strand
CACCTTGGCCAGCTTGGCGTTGACCTCATAGCCCGACAGGCTGCCGCTGCCGCTGCGCAGATAGCCGAAAGCCAGGAAGGCAATGGCCACTGCGACCACGGCCGCGCCGATCAATGTTTCGGCGATATTGTTCTGCTGCATGCCGCGCGCGCTCATAACTCAGTCCGGCTTCCAGGCCGGGTAATCGCCGGTGGCCGGCGGACGCGCCCCGCCCTTGGACAGGCTGCCGCCGGGCTTGTAGGCGCCCTCGGTGCCGGTGAGATTGGGCTGGTGCGGTTGCTCGAAGCTGCGGGCTTTTAAAGGTGCGGCTGTCGGCGGCTCGGCATAGGTGTGGTGCATCCAGCCATGCCAGTCAGGCGGCACGCGGCTGGCCTCGACGGTGCCGTTATAGATAACCCAGCGGCGCGAGCCGTCCTTGTTCTGGAAATAGCGGTTGCCGAAATCGTCGGTTCCCACGGCATTCCCCGACAGCTTGGTCTGGAGCCAGGTCCCAAGCGTCTGCGACTTCCACCATGAGAAAAGCATGCCTGCACGCACTTTCGGATTCGGGCGGACTATAGGGCGCGGGGGGCGCCTTCGCCAATGCTGCGCTGCGCCAGACTCGGGGTTTTTCACTTATCCCCAAAGCGTCCCAAGGCCCGCGTGACGCTGTGATGAAATCTCGCGAAAAATATTTCAGCGTCTTAATCCGAGGCCCGCTTGACTCGCGGCTTTTTGGGCAGTTCCCGGCCTACTACAGCTTGTGGTTAAGACCTTCGTAACCACTATTCGCTTGCGGGCGCCTGTCCGCCATGTCCATACTTTGGGCCAGTCACCTCTTGAGACCACCATATCTGGCGACGGCGACCGGCCGCGGGGAGTTTCTCTGCGGGCGGGAAACTGCCCCCAAATTGGCGGCCTCGTGAGGGGCTGGGGCCGTCCAAACATCCTTTTCTCGGGGTACCGCCATGCGTATTCACCGTCATTTCACGGTCGAGGGTCATTCGCCTTACGAAGGCATCGCGTTCAAGGGCGCCGCCAGCGAGATCCGCAACCCGGACGGCTCGATCGTCTTCAGCCAGACCGACATCGAAGTGCCGGAAGCCTGGAGCCAGGTCGCCGCCGACGTGCTGGCCCAGAAGTATTTCCGCAAGGCAGGCGTTCCCAAGACCCTCAAGCCCGTCGCCGAGGAAGGCGTGCCCGAATTCCTGTGGAAGCGGGCCGGCGCCAAGGATGCCAAGGAAACCACCGGCGAGAAATCCGCCAAGCAGGTGTTCGACCGCCTGGCCGGCACCTGGACCTATTGGGGCTGGAAGGGCGGCTATTTCGACGGCGAAGCCGACGCCCAGGCTTTCTATGACGAACTCTGCCACATGCTGGCGTCGCAGAAATGCGCCCCCAACTCGCCGCAATGGTTCAACACCGGACTTCATTGGGCTTACGGCATCGATGGTCCCGGCCAGGGCCATTACTATGTCGATCACAAGAGCGGACGGCTGACCAAGTCGAGTTCGGCCTACGAACATCCCCAGCCCCACGCCTGCTTCATCCAGAGCGTCAAGGACGACCTGGTGAATGAAGGCGGCATCATGGATCTGTGGACCCGCGAGGCGCGGCTGTTCAAGTACGGCTCGGGCACCGGCACCAACTTCTCGCCCCTGCGCGGCAGCGACGAGAAACTGTCGGGCGGTGGCCGTTCCTCCGGCCTGATGAGCTTCCTGAAGATCGGCGACCGCGCCGCCGGCGCCATCAAGTCGGGCGGCACCACGCGGCGCGCCGCCAAGATGGTGATCGTCGACATCGACCATCCCGATATCGAGGACTTCATCGACTGGAAGGTGATCGAGGAACAGAAGGTCGCCGCTTTGGTGGCCGGTTCCAAGCTGGCCGAGCGGCACCTGAAGGCCGTGCTCAAGGCCTGCGTCAATTGCGAAGGTTCGGGCGGCGATTGCTATGACCCGCAGAAGAACCCCGCTTTGCGCCGCGAGATCAAGGCCGCGCGCAAGAGCATGATCCCCGACAGCCTGGTGGAACGCGTCATCAGCTATGCGCGCCAGGGCTTCAAGGAAATCGACTTCCGCACCTATGACACCGACTGGGACAGCGAGGCCTACACTTCGGTGGCCGGCCAGAATTCCAACAACACGGTGCGGGTCACCGACGCGTTCCTGAAGGCGGTGCTGGAAGATGGCGACTGGCACCTGACCAATCGCGGCACCGGCAAGATCGCCAAGACCGTCAAGGCGCGCGAGCTGTGGGACAAGGTGTCTTACGCCGCCTGGGCCTGCGCCGATCCGGGCATCCAGTTCCACACCAGCATCAATGACTGGCACACCTGCCCGGCGGGCGGCGAAATCCGCGCCTCCAATCCGTGCAGCGAGTACATGTTCCTGGACGATACCGCCTGCAACCTCGCGTCCCTGAACCTGATGCAGTTTCGCAAGGGCGATGGCATCAAGACCTTCGACGTCGAAGGCTTCGAGCATGGCGTGCGGCTTTGGACCATCGTGCTGGAAATCTCGGTGCTGATGGCGCAGTTCCCCTCCAAAGAAATCGCGCAACTGTCCTACGACTACCGCACCCTGGGCCTGGGCTATGCCAATATCGGCGGGCTGTTGATGTCGGCCGGCGTTCCCTACGATTCACGCGAAGGCCGCGCCATCGCCGGCGCCATCGCCGCGCTGATGACCGGCGTGTCCTATGCCACGTCGGCCGAAATGGCCGGCGAGCTGGGCTCGTTCCCCGAATATGCCGCCAACAAGGACGCCATGCTGCGGGTGGTGCGCAATCACCGCCGCGCTGCCCATGGCGAAGCGGCCGGTTATGAAAAACTGGCCACCCTGCCCGTGGCGCTGGACCACAAGGCCGTCAGCGACGGCCCGCTGGCCGAAGCCGCCAAGAAGGCATGGGACGAAGCCCTGAAGCTTGGCAAGGAACACGGCTTCCGCAATGCCCAGGCCACCGTGATCGCGCCCACCGGCACCATCGGGTTGGTGATGGACTGCGACACCACCGGCGTCGAGCCGGACTTCGCCCTGGTCAAGTTCAAGACTCTGGCGGGCGGTGGCTATTTCAAGATCATCAACCGCTGCGTGCCCGAAGCTTTGTCCAACCTGGGCTATGGCCAGCAGGAGATCGACGCCATCGTCGCCTATGCGGTGGGTCACGGCACCCTGGAAGACTATTCCGGTCGCATCCAATACGACGCCCTGCGCGGCAAGGGCTTTGGCGAAGAACAGATCGGCCAGATCGAAGCGGCGCTGGAAGCGGCCTTCGACATCCGCTTTGTCTTCAACAAGTACACCTTCGGCACCAAGTTCTGCACCCAGGTGCTGAAGCTGGAAGCCGCCGCCCTGGATGCGCCCGACTTCGACATGCTCAAGAGCCTGGGCTTTTCCAAGGCCGATATCGACGCCGCCAACATGTATGTCTGCGGCGCTATGGCCCTGGAAGGCGCGCCCTATCTCAAGGAACAGCATCTGCCGGTGTTCGACTGCGCCAATCCGTGCGGCCGCATCGGCAAGCGTTCGCTGAGCGTGGAAGCCCATATCCGCATGATGGCCGCGGTGCAGCCGTTCATTT
>CANBZE010000312.1 GCA_947373775.1 Alphaproteobacteria bacterium | reverse complement strand
GCGATTTCCTCCGCCGTCAGGAAGGACTGGCCACCGAACACCACCAGCTTCGACACGCGTTCGGGATGGGTGGCGGCCATGATGGTGGCGATATTACCGCCATCGCTCCAGCCGATGATGGCGAAGCGCTCGTGCTCCAGAGCCGTCATCGCTGCGAACATGTCGGCAGCGTCGCGGTGGTAGAAATCGAGGGGATATTCCCGCACAGGCGGGCGCGACTGGCCATAGCCGCGCGGGTCCGGCGCGATCACATCAAAATGACGCGCAGCGAACCAGACAATCTGCGCCGCAAAATCGCCCGCCCCAGTGCCCAGCGCGCCGGGGATCAGCAGCAGCGGCGCGCCCTGCCCGGCCCGCTCGTAATGCAGCGATACGCCGTCAAGCGCGGCCTCAGGCATCAGTGCTGCTTGGGCAAAGCGAAGACGTAAACCGCCTGGCCGGTCTGGGAACGGTGCACTTCCTGCAGCATGGTGCTGGGTTTCTGCACCGGGCTGCCGCCTTGCGTGCCGGTGGTCACCGCGATGAACTGCTCGCCGCCCACGCTGAAGGTGATGGGAAAGCCCTGCACCCCCGTGCCCAGCCGCGTATCCCACAAGGTCCTGCCGGTCTTGACGTCGAAGGCGCGGAAGGTGCGGTCGAAGTCGCCGACAAAACCGATGCCGCCCGCAGTGGAGATGATGCTGGTCAGGAACGGCGCGCGTTGCTGGAAGGTCCAGATCTGCTTCAGCGTCCTGGCTTCATAGGCCGAAATGCGCCCCAGGTTGCCGTTGCTGCCGGGCATTTCATAGAATTGCTGGCCGCCGGCGCCGTACATGGCGCAGGTCTGGCTCAGCGGGATCAGCAGCAGATCATCCGGCTGGTCGTAGCTAGTGGCGGGCCAGTCATGGCCGCCTTCCGGGCTGGGACAAGACGCGATCGCCACGCCGGGCTTCTGGTGAATGATGTCGTCGCGATAAGTCGGCCGCCCCGTCTTCTTGTCGAACTTGACCCAGACATTCTGGAAAACCGTCTGCGCCAGATCCAGGAACTTGCCGTTGGTGCGGTCCAGTTTCCACAGGATGCCGGTCTTGCCCACTTCCAGCACGACTTTCTGGTCGCCGTGATCCACCAGCACGCGTTCATAGACTTCGTCCAGGTCCAGGGATTCGCCTGGCGCGTTCTGGTAATACCATTGCAGCTTGCCGGTATCGGGATTGAGCGCCAAGGTGCTGTTGGAGAACAAGGCATCGCCCGTCGTGCCGCGTTCGTCCTGGCGCGACGGCTTGGCCTGGCCGGTGCCCCAATAGGTCAGATTCAGTTCCGGATCATACGAGCCGGTGATCCAGGCATCGGCGCCGGCGCGCTGGTCATTGGTCAGGTTGCCCCAGCTGTCGCCGCCCACAGTGCCCTTGTCGGCAATCGTCAACGTCTTCCACAACAGCTTGCCATTGGCGGTGTCATAGGCCGCGATCCAGCAATGATCCTGCACCGAACGGTCGTCGCAGCGGGTCAGTCCGACCACCAGCTTGCCCTTGATGACGGTCATGCCGCCGACCTTGTCATCCTTGTAGCTGGAGATTTTCGTCGACCAGACTTCCTTGCCGGTGCGCGCGTCCAGCGCATGCACCGTGGCGCTGGTGGCGCCGTAGAACAGCAGGTTGCCGTACAGCGCCATGGTGCGGGTGGCGTTTTCCAGATTGTCCAGCACCGGGCCGATGCGGTTTTCCCAGATCAGCTCGCCGGTCCTGGCATCCACTGCCTGAACCGTGTTGGTGCGATTGTTGGACAGGAACATGGTGCCGTCATGCACCAGGGGATTGAATTGCTGGCGGCCGCCCTCGTCCATCGCATAGACCCAGCGCAGCTGCAGGTTGGCGACATTGGACGTGTTGATCTGCTTGAGGCGGCTGAAATCCCAGGCCTGGTAATTGCCCCGGTGCATCAGCCAGTCTTTTTCATCGGGATGGGTGAGCATCGCGTCGGTGACCGGCGTGTAGTTCCTCACCGTGCCGGTGATGACCAGCCCCATCTGCATGACGGGCGCGCGGCGGCGATTGGCCGGCGCGGCGGCGACCGGGGCGTCCAGAAAGCCCGCCGGGGTCTTTCCGGTGGCGAAGCTGGCGATCGGCGTCTTGGCGGTGCCGTTGAAAGCAGTTGCGCCAGGCATCGCGCCGTTGGCCTGGAAGAGGAAGGCGACAATCTGCTGATAGGTCTCGGCCGGCAGGGATTCGCCATTGCCCATGGGCATGGAAGCCTTGATGACTTCGTACAATTCGTTGGCGCCGCGCTTGCCCCAGCTGCTCATGAAGGGCGAACCCACCAGCGGCGGCGCTTCGCCGCCGCCCGCCAGGCTCTTATTGTGACAGGAGGCACAGCTTTCGAGGAACGCGGCATGCCCGGCTATGGCCTGGGCAGCAGTGAACGGACCCGGCGCTTGAGACGTCGCGCTTTCAACACCCAGCGCCGTGACCGCGGCAATCGCCGCCAGCACCGCACCCAACCTCAGAGTTTGGAGCTTCATGGACATCTTCCTAGCGAGTGGGCGTGTCGAGCTGCGGCAGGAACCAGGGCCCGGCCTGCGGCACATCGGCGGCGGCATCGAAGTGCTTGGGCAAGAGCCAGCCCCACAGGTTGCCGGCCGGCGCCTTCTGGCTGTCGATCTGGACATAGAGTTTGCCGGTGCGGAACGCAGCCGCCTGTTTGGCATTCACGGTCAGGGTGCCGGACACCGTGCCGCTGTCCGCCGGCGATACGGTCAGGTCCAGGCTTTCGCTGCCCGGCACACCGATGGCGAGCCCGACAAACAGGTGCGCCTTGGTGGCGGGGGACGGCAGGCCGCCGAAATTGCCCGCGATGGTCAAGGTCTTGCCGTCCAGGGTGGCGGTGACCTCGCCGCGGCCGAGCATGTTCTTGTTGTTGGCCTGGTCCAGCGGCATGGGCCCCAGATTGGCCTGGTAGGTGTCGGCGGCCAAAGCGGGGCCGCCGGCCAACAGGACCGCCAGCGCGGGCGCCGCCAACAGGTGCAGCATTTTCGATGTCATGGATGACCCTCTTCCAGCCGGACGAAGTCTGTCCCAGCTTGCTGCCCCATTCAATTGCGGCGGCGCGGCTCAAAAAGATAATGGCGGCCACCCGGCAGGATGGCCGCCACCAATCTTCAAGTTCAGGTTAGTGCGTGAAGCGGAACCCGATGGTGTAGTACCGGCCGATCACGTCATACAGAGTCGGATTGATATTCGAGCTCTGGTTGAGGGGCGTGAAGGGATTGGCGTTGCCCGGATTCTGGTTGGTCAGGTTGTCAATCTTGAAATACAGCGAGGAGTGCTCGTTGAGGTCGTAGTGACCGCCAACGTCGAGGTACAGCTCGCCCGGCATGTAGTTGCTGCTGACCGTGGGATGGTTGCTGTCCACCGGCGCGGGGCAGGCCGCGGCGCACTGGAACCAATTGCGGTTGATCACGCCCTCGCTGAACCAGCGTTCGTTGATGAACAGGCCCCAATTGTCGGCGTCATAGCCCTGGTTGAAGAATACCTTCCAATGCGGGGTGTTGCCGCCGTTGCTGCCGGCGTTTTCGGTCGTGATCGCGCCAAGGAAGCCC
>CANBZE010000311.1 GCA_947373775.1 Alphaproteobacteria bacterium | reverse complement strand
TATGAACTGGACGTGCTGGGCATCCCGTCCGGCAACAAGAACAAAAAGCGCGCGCTGGATTACATCGCCTATGCCACCGGCAGCGCGCCGCTGGCGGGAGTGGCAAACTGGGTGCCGTACGGCCCGGCGCGGCATTCCTCCATCGCGCTGGTGGGCAATAATCCGGAAACCGGCATCGCCATGCGCGCAGCTCTGCCCACCGCACCGGAGAATTTCCGCCATGCCTTTGCCGTTGATGATGGCTGGTGGCTGGCGCATGGCGCAGCCATCGCCTCGCGCTGGCGGGAGTTCGTCTCGCGATGATGGCCTATGCCCTGCGCCGTATCCTGGGCGCGATCCCCACCTTGTTCGTGATCGTCACCCTGGCCTTTTTCATGATGCGCGCCGCGCCGGGCGGCCCATTCGACAGCGAGCGCCGCCTGCCGCCGGAAGTGGAGCGCAACGTCAAGGCCGCCTACGACCTCGACAAGCCGGTGGTGCAGCAATATTTCCTCTATCTGGGCAAGCTGGCGCATGGCGACCTCGGCCCCTCCTACAAGAACAAGGATTTTACCGTCACGCAGCTGATCGCCACCGGGTTGCCGGTCAGCGTGCGGCTGGGGCTTTGCGCCATGAGTTTGGCGCTGCTGCTGGGCACGTTTCTGGGCGTGATGGCGGCGTTGCGCCAGAACCGCTGGCAGGATTATTCGGTGATGGGGGTGGCGATGCTGGGCATCACCATTCCCACCTTCGTCACCGCGCCGCTGCTGACATTGGTGTTCGGCATTTATGGCGTATCGGTCTTCGGCCATGATTTTTCGCTGCCGGTGGGCGGCTGGAATGGCGGCGCCCTGGCCAACATGGTGCTGCCGGTGACAGTGCTGGCGCTGCCGCAGATCGCGGTGGTGTCACGGCTGATGCGCGGCTCAATGGTGGAGGTGCTGCGCGCCAACTATATCCGCACCGCCCGGGCCAAGGGGCTGCCGGTTTCGCGCATCGTGCTGCGCCATGCGCTGCGCGCCGCGATGCTGCCGCTGGTGAGTTACCTGGGCCCCGCGCTGGCCGCCATCCTGACCGGCTCGCTGATCGTGGAGCAGATCTTCGGCCTGCCGGGCATCGGCCGTTACTTCATCCAGGGCGCGCTGAATCGCGACTATACCTTGGTGATGGGCGTGGTGATTTGTTACGCGGCGCTGGTGATCCTGCTCAACCTGCTGGCTGACATCGTCTATGGGATTCTCGATCCCAAAGTGAGGCTGGGGTGATCGCGACGGGGCAAACCCTCAAATCCAGCGAAGAGGTCCAGGGCCGCAGTCTTTGGGTGGATGCGCGCCGGCGGCTTGTTCGCAATCGCGCCGCCATGGCGGGCATCATCATTCTGGCGTTGATTGCGGCTTTGGCGCTGCTGGCGCCGCTGCTCTCGCCTTACGCTTATAATGAAGTGAATTACGACATCATCGCCTGCGCGCCGAACTGGTGGCCGGTGGAAGCGGCCTGCCGCGCACCGGGCCACATCTTCGGCACGGATTCGGTGGGACGCGATTTGTTGGTGCGCGTGCTGTTCGGGGCGCGGGTGTCGCTGGCAGTGGGGTTGGTGGCGACCCTGGTGTCATTGCTGATCGGTGTACTCTATGGCGCAACCGCCGGCTATCTGGGCGGCCGCATCGATGCCTTGATGATGCGGCTGGTGGATATTCTGTATTCCCTGCCTTTCGTTTTCTTCGTCATCATCCTGATGGTGCTGTTCGACCGCAATTTCATCCTGCTGTTCGTCGCCATCGGGGCGGTGGAGTGGTTGACCATGGCGCGGATCGTGCGCGGCCAGACCCTGAGCATCAAGCAAAAGGAATTCATCGAGGCGGCGCGGGCCGGCGGTGTCGGCCCCTTCGCCATCATCACCCGTCACGTCATTCCCAATGTGGTGGGGCCGGTGATGGTCTATGTCACCCTGACCGTGCCCGGCGTAATCCTGACCGAGAGCTTCCTGTCCTTCCTGGGCCTCGGCATCCAGGAGCCGCTGACCAGTTGGGGCGTGCTGATCTCGGACGGCGCCGACCAGATGGAAACCGCGCCCTGGATGCTGCTGTTCCCGGCCCTGTTCATGGCGGTCACCCTGTTCTGCTTCAATTATGTCGGCGATGGCTTGCGCGACGCATTGGACCCCAAAGACCGATGAGCGCGCTTCTGGAAATCACCGGCCTGAATGTGCGCTTCGATCTTCCCGATGGCGAAGTCCATGCCGTCAAGGACGCCAATCTGGTCATCCATCCCGGCGAGTGCCTGGGTGTGGTGGGCGAAAGCGGCTCGGGCAAGAGCCAGCTCTTTCTCGCTGCCTTCGGGCTGCTGGCCGCCAATGGCCGGGCCAGCGGCAGCGCGAAGTATCGCGGCGAGGAAATTCTGGGCGCCTCGCAAAAGCATTTGAATGCCCTGCGCGGCAACAAGGTCACCATGATCTTCCAGGACCCGCTGACCTCGCTGACGCCGCACATGAAAGTGGGCGCCCAGATCACCGAGGCGCTGCGCCTGCACCACAACATGCCGCGCGAAGAAGCCGTGAAGCGTGCCCGCGAGATGCTGGACTATGTCCGCATCCCCGAAAGCGCGCGCCGGCTGGACCAGTATCCCCATGAACTGTCTGGCGGCATGCGCCAGCGGGTGATGATCGCCATGGCCACCATCACCGGCCCCGACCTGATCATCGCCGACGAGCCGACCACCGCCCTGGACGTGACGGTGCAGGCGCAGATTCTGGAAATCCTGCGCAACCTGAAAAGCGAAAAGCACACCGCCATCGCCATGGTCAGCCATGACATGGGCGTGATCGCCGGCATCGCCGACCGGGTGCAGGTGATGCGCCATGGCGAGATCGTGGAAAGCGGCAGCGCCGATGACATCTTCTATGCCCCTAAGCATGCCTATACGCGCATGCTGCTGAACGCGATCCCCAAGGCCGATGAAACGCCGGCGCCAGCCACTGAGATCGGCGCGCCGCTGCTGACGGTGGACGATCTCAAAGTCACTTTCCCCATCAAGAATGGATTGTTTGCCCCGGCACAGGCATTGCGCGCCGTGGACGGCATCAGCTTCACATTGCACCAGGGCGAGACTTTGGGCGTGGTGGGTGAAAGCGGCTGCGGCAAGTCCACCCTCGCCCGCGCCGTGCTTCAGCTTTTACCCAAGACGGGCGGGCGCGTCGTCTGGTTGGGCCGCGACCTGGACGCGCAAACCCAATCAGACATTCGCCGCTTGCGGGAGGATTTCCAGATCGTGTTCCAGGACCCGCTGGCCAGCCTGGACCCGCGCATGCCGATCGGCGTGTCCATCGCCGAGCCGCTCAAGGCACTGGAACCGCATCTGCCCCGCGACACCGTGCGCCAGCGCGTGCGCGCCATGATGAGCCGCGTCGGCCTGGAGCCCGGCTGGATCAACCGCTATCCCCATGAACTGTCCGGCGGCCAGAACCCGCGCGTGGGTCTTGCCCGCGCCATGATCGTGGGGCCCAGGATGCTGGTCTGCGACGAAGCCGTCAGCGCGCTGGACGTTTCCATCCAGGCGCAGATCGTGGCGCTGATCCGGGACCTGCAGGCGCAAACCGGCCTGGCCCTGCTCTTCA
>CANBZE010000310.1 GCA_947373775.1 Alphaproteobacteria bacterium | reverse complement strand
CGACCGAAAGCCTGGCAAAAGTGCTGGCCGCCACCGGCGCCAGCCTCGACGAATTCACCGCTTTGGTCGGCGAAGGCCGCACCGTTCGCACCCGGATGGTGCCCCTGATCGGCATGGCCCAGGCCGGCAATGCAGGCTTCTTCGACGATTCGGGCTTTCCCGCCGGTTCGGGCTGGGACGACATCGCCTTTCCCGACAATCCCGATCCCAACTGTTACGCACTGGAGATCAGCGGCGAGTCCATGGCGCCGGTCTATCGCGACGGCGACCGCATCCTGGTGTCGCCGTCGGCCAACGTGCGGCGCGGCGACCGGGTGGTGGTCAAGACCCGCGCCGGGGAAGTGCTGGCCAAGGCGCTGGCGCGCATGACGGCCCAGCGCATCGAGCTGAAAAGCTTCAACCCGGCCTTCGAGGATCGCGGCTTTGCGTTGAACGAAGTTGCCTTCGTCCACCGCATCATCTGGGCGAGTCAATAAGCGCATATAAGCACAGGCCCGCCTCCCCTTCGTGCGCGAAGCGCACAAGAGGGGGAGGTGGTTTCAGCGATCGAGGCGAAGCGCAGCGAGCCGAGAGGAAGCTGAAACCGGAGGGGGGTCACTTCAAAGAATAGCTGTAGTCGGGTTTCTTGCGGCTCTTCCACAGCGCCAGCAGCGATTTTTCCAGCGCGCTGCGGTCGGCGAAAGTGCAGGCACCATCCTTGCCCTTGCGCGTGCCGGAAACACGCGCGGCGCGCGCATCCTTGTCACAATCGGGTCGGATTTCGTCGGCGCTCTTCTGGCCCGTCACCACCAGCACGCCGTAATAGCGCAGGCTGGCGCCGGCGGCAGTATGGTCCAGCGGCGCGGCCTGGTAGAGCAGCACATGTGATGGCGCGCCGGGCAGAGGGAAGAAACCCAGCTCGAAGCCCTGGCCGAAATCGCTGCCCCGGTCGGTCTGGGTCATGCGGTACTGTCCGCGCGCGATCTTCTTCAGCGCATAATGCACCGGCTTGCCGTCGGAATCGGTGGCCGTCACCGATCCGGCCGCGAAAGGCTGCAGCGACATGACATTGCGATAGGGCTGGCTGACTGTCTGCCAGCAGCCCGCGCTCAGCAGGGCGGTCAAAAGAATAAGGGGCGCGAATTTTCGCAAACCGAACTCCTAGTCGGGAAAGCCCTGATACTGGCGAACGCGCGACTCGAACGCATCATGCGCGCCGGAGTTCAACAGGCCAAGCAATTCGCCCGCGCGCGACTGGATTTTTTTCTCGTAAGCCGTGGCGGCGGGGCCGGTTTGCGCCGCGTGGAACTCCGCCGTCATGCGGGCGCGGTATTTCTCGGCATTAAACCCGGCCAGAGACAGGGCGATCTGGTAATGCACGGCGACATTGTCCGGCGCCGTCCTCACCGCCAGGTCGAACATCGCAATGCCGTCCGCCTCGGTGGCGGCGTACACGTGCTTGGCCAGGAAGGCCCCGCCGGCGCGCACGACTTCGATGTGCCAGCCACCCAGCGCCGAAATGGCATAGGGGTTGGTGGGATCAGCCAGGAACGCCAGGTTCAGCGCGGTCTTGGACTGGTTGGGCGTATCCTTGATGCGGGCGCGGATGGTGCCCAACAGACGCGACTGGTAGCCCAGCGATACCGCCAGCCAGATTTGGCCATAGGCATTGTGCGGATCGGCGGCGATGGCCGCGCGCGACAGTTTCTCCGCCCGCAGCAGGCAGGCCATGCACGGGCTATCGCGCAGCACCTCATCGGCCAGCACGGCGCGCGCCGCGACGGCGAGACCCGGTGCCGTGTGCGCCGCCTCGCCAAGCTTTGCGGCCTGTTCATAGTCGCCGCGGGCATAGACGGCGAAGATTTCTTCCGTCGTGGCGGCCCCGGCGGCGGATGCCGCCAACGGAAAAAGCGCCAGCGATGGTACCAGCAGCATCAGCGCGAACAGCGCTGCCCTCATTTCAAGAACTCGCCGGACACAAAATCACCATTGAGCGCCGCGCGGATCATCGCCGCGGTCTGGGCGGTGCCGAACAGGGCGGCAAAGGAACCGAAGCGCGGGCCCTGGCTCTGGCCCAGCAGCACTTCGTACAGCGCCGCGAACCAGGCGCGCAGCGGCTCGAAGCCATGCACCTTGCCCACTTCGTACACCACGTCCTGCACGATCTTGCCGTCGCGCTCGTCACCCAGCGCCTCCAGCCTGTTTGCCAGGTCTTCCAGCGCGGCGCGTTCCTTGTCGTCGGCAGCGCGGAACACCTTGGCCGGCTTCACGAAGTCCTGGTAGTAGCGCAAGGCAAAGTCGACCAGCCGGTCCAGGCCGGGATTTGTCTCCGGCGACACCGCTTCGGGCGAATAGGCGCGGATGAAGCCCCACAACACATCGCGGTTGTGCGCGTTGGAGGCCGAGACCAGATTCAGCAGCAGCGCGAAGCTGACCGGATAGCGCTCGTCCGGCACCTTGCCGCCATGAATGTGCCAGACCGGATTCTCCAGCCGCTGCTCGTCGGTGGTGTCCGGCGCATGATAGGCGTCGAGGAAGGCGATATATTCGTCCACCGCCTTGGGGATCACGTCGAAATAAAGCTTCTTGGCGGTGCGTGGCTTCTGGAACATGAACAGCGCCAGGCTTTCCGGCGAGCCATAGCTCAGCCAGTCGTCCAGCGAAATGCCGTTGCCCTTGGACTTGGAGATCTTCTGGCCCTGATCGTCCAGGAACATCTCGTACATGTACTGCTCGGGCGGGGTGCCGCCGGCGATTTTGCAGATCGCGGTGTAGAGCGGCGCCTGGGACAAATGATCCTTGCCGTACATTTCGTAATCCACGCCCAGCGCCGCCCAGCGCATGCCCATGTCGGGCTTCCATTGCAGCTTGCAGTGGCCGCCGGTGACCGGAACGGTTTCTTCGCTGCCGTCTTCCTCGATGTAGGTGATGGTGCCCGCCGCAACATCGCGGTTCACCACCTTGGCCAGCAGCACCTTGCCGCTGCGCGGGGACACCGGAAGAAACGGCGAATAGGTCTGCTGCCGTTCTTCGCCCAATGTCGGCAGCATCACCGCCATGACCTTGTCGTAACTGGCCAGGATCTTCAGCAGCGCTTCGTCGAAGCGGCCCGCCTTGTAGGTGGCGGTCGAGGAATAGAACTCATAGCGGAAGCCGAACTTGTCCAGGAAGGCGCGCAGCCGCGCATTCATGTGATGGCCGAAACTTTCATGGGTGCCGAACGGATCGGGGATTGCGGTCAGCGGCTTGCCCAGGTTGGCGGTCAGCATCTCCTGCTGGGGCAGGTTGTCCGGCACCTTGCGCAGCCCGTCCATGTCGTCGGAAAAGGCGATCAGATGGGTGGGGACATCGCTGATGGTCTCGAAGGCATGGCGCACCCAGCTGGTGCGGGCGACCTCGCCGAAGGTCCCGATATGGGGCAGGCCCGAGGGGCCATAGCCGGTCTCGAACAGCACGCCCTCAACCGGCTTTCCAGCCGCTTTGCGCGCCTCCACGCGCGCCTGCAGCTTGCGGGCCTCCTCAAAGGGCCAGGCTTTGGCGGCAACCGCCTGCTGCGTCGTCACTTTCACGGCCAAATTCACTCTTCGTTAGGACTGGCTTAAGCGTTTCGAAAGGGC
>CANBZE010000309.1 GCA_947373775.1 Alphaproteobacteria bacterium | reverse complement strand
GCAAGGCTGGGCGCGTCGGCCGCGCGATCTCGGCTATCTCTGCCACACTTCTGATCGCGACCGCGGCCAGTTGCGAGAACAGCGCGGTCGCGCAGGATTTTTATGGGCTGGACAAGGCGGGCCGTGACAATTTCGGCCCGGGCATCGCCTATACCGAATTCGACGGCGCACTGCTGATCTACCAGGAGGCAGGCGGACGGGTGCAGGCGATAGAGCCGACCGCCAACTTGGCAATTCATGGCGCGCGTGGCCAGCAACTGACGCTGGGCGCGGTTGCCGACGCGGTATCCGGTGCCACCCCCAACGGCGCGGTTCCCTCGGACCGCACGCAAACCTTCGTCACCCCCCTCAAGCCGCAGGGGTCCAGCACGACGGTCACCAGCGCTTCGGGCGGCAGCACGGTCATCCAGCTACCGCCGACGCCAGGCCAGGTCGCATCCGCGGCGCTCGGCCGGCAATACACCACCGCGCCCAATACCCTGCCAATGGACAAAGGCTTTCGCGACCACCGCGCGGCATTAACGGCCGGGTGGTCACAGCCTTTGGGCTGGATTTCCGAAATTGGCGGTGGCGCCGGTTTTTCACGCGAAGAAGACTATCAGTCGATCACCGCCAATGTGCGTGCCGCCAAGAACTTCAACAGCGACAACACCACCATCAGCCTGGACCTGAATGGCGAATTTGATTCCTCATTTCCGTTTGGCGGCGTGCCCACCGGCCTGTCTGCCATGAATGCCCAATTCAAGCCCATAACGACGCGGCACAAGACACAGCTCGGTTTCGTTCTTGGCCTGACCGAGGTCATGACCCGGAACTGGCTCATGGCGCTGAACTATTCCTACGATTCCCAGAAGGGTTATCAAACCGATCCCTATCGCGTGATTTCAGTCGTGGACCCGACCAGCGGCGAACCGACCAGCACCCTCTACGAAAACCGGCCCGAGCAGCGCAAAACCCAGAGCCTGTTCTGGGACAACAAGCTGGCCTTCGGCCCTACGGTCACCGAGCTGAGTTATCGCTACTTCACCGACAACTGGGGCATTTCCTCCCACACGGTAGAAGCATCGGAACGGATCAATCTGGCCAAGTCCTGGTATATCGAACCGAATGTGCGCTTCTATCACCAGAACGCCGCCAACTTCTATCGGGCGTTCCTGGTCAGCAATGTGGCGCTTCCAGCCTATGCGTCGTCCGACACCCGGCTCTCGCGATTTGACGCGATCACCTATGGCGCAAAGATCGGCTTCCGGGTTTCGGGCAGAAGCGAACTTTACGTGCGCGCCGACTATTATACCCAGTCAGGCGACGGCCATCCGGCTAACGCGATCGGGCAGCTGCGCGGCCAGGATTTGTTCGCGGGTACGAAAGCGGCAATCGTTCAGGTCGGCTACCAATGGAAATTCCACTAACGGCGACGCTCGCGCGCGCCGGCCGGGATTATCTGGGCGCCTTCAAGGCGATGGCGACGCCATGCGAAGTTCGTGTGGAAACGGATGATGCGGAGCTGGGTCGCCGGGTCACCGATGCCGTCGAGGCCGAAGCCCGCCGCATTGAAGCGAAATTCAGCCGCTACCGCGATGACAGCATCATCGGCCGCATCAACGCCGCCGGCGGCCGCAAAACCGCTGTCGATGCCGAGACCGCGCATCTGCTGGACTTTGCCAGCCAGTGCTTTGACCTCAGCGGCGGCATGTTCGACATCACATCGGGCGTTCTGCGGCGCGCCTGGCGCTTCGACGGCTCCGATCGGGTGCCTGGCGCCTCGGACATCAAGCCACTGCACAAGCTGGTCGGTTGGAACATGGTTTCATGGCGGAATTCCTGCCTCACCCTCCCCGCGGGAATGGAAATCGACCTGGGAGGTTTGGCGAAGGAATATGCCGTGGACCGCGCATTGGCCGTCGCGCGCGCCATCACGGCCGCGCCTGTTCTGGTCAATTTCGGAGGCGACCTGGCGGTTTCCGGTCCACGGACAGGCGAGACGCGATGGCATGTCGCCATCGCGTCAGTCGAAAAGGATGATGCCATGGCGGGCATGCTGGAACTTGTGAGCGGCGCACTTGCGACCAGCGGGGATGCGCGGCGCTTCCTCCTGAAGGACGGTGTCCGTTACAGCCACATCCTGAATCCACGTACCGGCTGGCCCGTCAAGGATGCGCCGCGCTCCGTGACCGTTGCTGCTCCCAGTTGTGTGGAAGCCGGCATGGTCGCGACCTTGGCGATGCTGCAGGGCAAGCGCGCGGAGCAATTCCTGAAACGCGAGGGCGCCCGCGCCTGGTGCATCAGATAAGTTTGTCGGCTTTGGTTCCAATGTCGCCGGGTCAAGCCTGTCCATGACACGGGATTCAAGTTTTCTTCTTGGCCGCCATGAATTCCAGCTTGCGGCGGGCGGCCTGGGCCATGGTGCTCTGGGGCGCGTTGGCGGGGCCAATGACGCTGGCTTCCAGGCCGGTCTCAGGATCGATCGCGGTCGCCTTGAGCGAATTTCCCAGGATCACGAACTCGACGTAGATTTC
Source organism: Alphaproteobacteria bacterium (assembly GCA_947373775.1). Next base: position 1,101 of record CANBZE010000309.1, on the reverse strand, counting down.
GCGCGCCACTCAGGCCGCGCGGGCGATCTTGTGGGCGTCCCACACGATCACCAGCGCTTCGACCAGCGCGTCCATCATCGCGTCGCTATGCGCCGGGCTGGGCGTAAAGCGCAGCCGCTCGGTGCCGCGTGGCACGGTGGGATAGTTGATCGGCTGGACATAGACGCCGTGATCTTTCAGCAGCGAGTCCGACACCGCCTTGCACAGCGCGGCATCGCCCACCATCAGCGGCACGATATGGCTGGGGCTTTCCATTAGCGGCAACCCGGCGGCGGTGAAGCGCGCCTTCAGGGCGGCGGCGCGGTCGGCCAGCTTTTCGCGTTCCACGTCGGACGACTTCAGGTGACGGATGGAGGCCAGCACGCCGGCGGCGATGGCCGGGGCCAGCGAGGTGGTGAAGATGAAGCCCGGCGCGAAGCTGCGGATGCAGTCCACCAGTTCCGCCGAAGCGGTGATGTAGCCGCCCATGACGCCGAACGCCTTGGCCAGGGTGCCTTCTATGATGTCGATACGGTGCATGGTGCCGTCGCGCGCGGCAACGCCGGCGCCGCGCGGGCCGTACATGCCCACGCTATGGACCTCGTCGATATAGGTCATGGCGCCGTATTTCTCGGCCAGGTCGCAGATGGCGGCGGTGGGCGAGAACTCACCCTCCATCGAATAGACGCTTTCAAAGGCGATCAGCTTGGGTGCGGCCGGATTGGCGGCGGCGAGCAGCTCTTCCAGATGGGCCATGTCGTTGTGGCGGAACACATACTTGGGGGTGCCGCCATGGCGGATGCCTTCGATCATCGAGGCGTGGTTCAGTTCATCGGAGAAGATGATTAGCCCCGGCAGCACCTTGGACAGTGTCGCCAGGGTAGCGTCGTTGGAGACGAAGCCCGAGGTGAACAGCAGCGCCGCATCCTTGCCGTGCAGGTCGGCGAGCTCACGCTCCAGCTCGACATGATAGTGGGTGGTGCCGGAGATGTTTCGGGTACCACCGCTGCCGGCGCCTACTGCGTCGACAGCCTCGTGCATCGCGGCCAGGACCTTGGGATGCTGGCCCATGTTGAGGTAATCGTTCGAGCACCAGACGGTGATCGGGCGCCCGGCCTCGTC
>CANBZE010000308.1 GCA_947373775.1 Alphaproteobacteria bacterium | reverse complement strand
GCAATGAAGCGCTGGATTGCAGGATTGGCGATAGTACTGGCGATGAGCGGGCCCACCTGGGCCGCGCCCGCGGATGGTTGGATCAGCCATCCGGATGCGGCCTCGGTGCCCGGGCCCATCGTGCTGCATTTCCGCCGCGTGCTGGATGTGGCCAAAGTGCCCAAGGCTCTTCTCGTCACGATCACAGCCGACAATCGTTTCATCCTGTTCGTTAACGGAAAGCGCGTCGCCGCCGGGCCCTCCACCGGCACCTTGGCGCATTGGCGCACCGAAGGTCTCGACTTGGCGCCATACCTGAAGCCCGGCCGCAATGTCGTGGCGGCGGCGGTGTGGGATTTTGTGCGAACAGCAACGAACGGGCCGCCCCCCGCCGCGGGCGCCCTACCGCCGCAGATCGCGCCTATCGCGCAGCAAAGCGCTGGTCTGGGTCTTCGTATGACCGGCGAAGGCTTGGCAACCGGCGATAGCGGCTGGCGGGTGAAGATCGACCAAGGTCACACCGCTACCAACGGCCGCGCCCAAGTGCCACGTGGACGCTATTACGTCGCCAGCGCCCCCGAAGTGATTGATGCCGCCAAGGCCGACTGGAACTGGACCGGCGCGACGGAAGGCAGCGGCTGGGTGGATGCCGTGCCGGCGCCGCAAGCCGCCAACCGTATGCTGATCGCCGATCTCCTGCCGCAGCAAAGCTTCGTACCCACCGCGCCTGGTGTGGTGGTGCGCCGCGACATTGCCGGCAATTTCCCCGGGCATCCCTTGACCGTGCCGGCCAATACCCACGCGAAAATACTATTGCGGCGCGAGGCGATGACTTCCGGCTATCCTGAGCTGACCGTGTCGGGTGGATCGGGCGCCACCATCAAGCTGACCTATACTGAGGCGCTGTACGACGCCGATTTGAAGAAAGCCGATCGCGACCTGGTGGGCGACCGCCAGGCGTTGGGCATCTTCGACACCTTCATTGCCGATGGCGCACGCCGCAGCTTCATGCCGCTATGGTGGCGAACCTGGCGCTACGCCGAACTGAACATCCAGACCGGCACCACACCGCTGACTTTGGAATCACTGCGCGTCCATGAGACCAGCTATCCGTTCCAGAAGATCGCACATTTCACCAGCAGTGATCCACAACTGAACAAGATCTGGCAGGTTGGCTGGCGCACCGCCTTGATCGACGCCCATGAAACCTATATGGACAGCGCCTATTGGGAGCAGCTGCAATATACCGGCGACACGCGGTTGCAGATGCTGATCTCTTATGCCGCGGCCGGCGATCCGCACCTGGCGCGCCAGGCGATCGAGGCGTTTGCGGAATCCGATGTCGAAGGCGGACTGGAGCAGGGTGCTTATCCCAGCCGCAGCGACAATGTCATTGCCACCTTCTCTTTGGCCTGGGTGGGGATGCTGGCCGACTGGTCGATGGAGCAGCCGGATACTGGATTGATCACGCACAACCTGCCGCGCATGCGCACCATCTTGAAATGGTTCGAGCCATGGCGCACCGCCAATGGTCTGCTGCGCAAGAACCCGCAATGGAATTTCATCGACTGGGCCGGCCCCAAGGGCAACAACCGCGACACGTTTCCCGCCTATGGCGCCGATGGCGGCAGCTGCCTGATGGCGGTGTCCTGGCTGGGTGCGCTGCACCAGGGCGCGATGCTGGAAGCTGCCTATGGCGACAAGGCGCAGGCCGATGCTGACACCGCGCGCGCCGATGAAGCCCGCGCCGCCATCCGCGCCCATTGCTGGGACAAGGATCGCGGCCTGTTCGCCGACACGTCGGACCTCAAACCGCTCAGCCAGCACATGAACATATTGGCGGTGCTGTATGATGTGGCGACGCCGGAAGAAGCCGCCGCCATCCTGGACCGCATCACCGTGCCGGGTCATGGCATTGATGCGCCGGATGACCTGTACACCTCCACTTATTATTTCGCCTGGTACCTGGTGCGGGCGTTCGAGCATGCGGGCAAGGCGGATCGCTATCCCGCTCTGCTGCAAACCTGGCGCGATCTGCTGGCGCTGCATTACACCACCTGGCCGGAATCGCGGGGCGAGACGCGCTCCGACACGCATGCCTGGAGCGCCCATCCCACTGCCGACCTGCTGGGTATTGTGGCGGGCATCCGTCCCGCCGCGCCTGGCTATGCGCGAGTGCGGGTTGCGCCCAACCTGGGCGACCTCACGTCGCTGGATGCGGCGGCCGCTACGCCCAAGGGCAAGGTCTCGGTTCGCTATACGATCAAGGGCGACAGCCTGACGGCGCAGATCGATCGCCCCGCCGCGCTGCCGGGCGAATTTGTCTGGAAGGGCAAGTCTTATCCGCTGACCGGAACTCACAGCCGCTTTGTGCTGCCGCGCTGATTACTGGGTGCGGAACTTGAATTCGGTCACTTCGTGCAGCGGCTGGCCCGGGGCCACCAGCCTGGACGGAAAGTTCGGATGGTTGATCGCATCCAGATAGCCTTCGGTCTCCAGGCTCATCGAATAGAAGGTGCGATAGGTCTTGCCGCCTTTGCCCACCTGGGTACGGGTGCCGATATTGTCGCTGTAAAGCTGCAGGCCCGGCTGGGTGGTGGACACATCCATCACGATGCCGGTGCCCGGATCGGCCAGCCGCGCGGCGCGGCGCAAGGTTCCCGGCTTGCCGTTGATGACCATGCAGATGTCCAGCCCGCCGCGCATGGCGATCTGGTCGAACGGTGAGTTCAGCACCGTTCCCAGCCGCACCGGCTTGCGGAAATCGAACGGCGTGCCGCCCACGGACGCGATTTCACCCGTCACCAGATTGTCGGCGTCCTGCGGCGTATATTTGTCGGCAAAGACCTGCAAGGTCTGATTGGAAATGTCGCCATTGCCTTCGCCCTGCAGCGCGAAATAGGAGTGGTTGGTCAGGTTGGCGATGGTCGGCCGGTCGGATGTCGCCTTGTAATCGATCCGCAGCGCACGGTCCTTGGTCAGGGTGTAAGTCATCACCGGGGTCAGTGCGCCGGGGAAGCCGCCGTCACCGTCCGGACTGACCAGGGTCAGGATCAGGCTGGGCTCCGCGCCGTCTTTCATTTCCGCCTGCCACAGTTTCTTGGAGAAAGCGGCAGTGCCGCCATGGATCACGAACTTGGCGTCGGGGCTGCTCTTTTCCAGTTGATAGGTCTTGCCGTCGATGCTGAAGCTGCCGCCATGGCTGACGCGGCCGACATAGCGGCCGATCACCGCGCCGAACACGCTGCCTTTCTGATAGGACGCCGCATCGTCGAACCCCAGCTCGGTATCGGTCTTGGTGCCCTGTTTGTTGGGCACCATCAGGCTGACGATCATGCCGCCGAAATTGGTGATGCGCGCTTCCAGTCCTTTGGGACCGGTCAGGGTGAAGAGCTGGATCTTGCGGCCGTCAGCGGTGGTGCCCCAGTCGGCGCTGGTGATGTTGGCGGCCTGCGCCGACGATGCGGCGGCCCAGAAAAGCGCGAGCAATAAAGCGGTCTTGAAGCCCTGCATTGTCACGCTCCCCGGATTATCTCATGTTGCGCCGAGCATAATCGCAATCACTTGGGGCGGGCTAGGCTCGCTGCAATGCATCATTTGAGGGGTTTCATGCGGCGCATCATCATCACGGCGGCAACGCT
>CANBZE010000307.1 GCA_947373775.1 Alphaproteobacteria bacterium | reverse complement strand
GCTTTGCTGCTGGGCGATGTCGCGGACCAAAGCGTGATCGACCTGTGCGCCGCGCCGGGCGGCAAGACCCTGCAGTTGGCCGCACGCGGCGCCAACGTGACCGCGGTGGAGATCGATGTGGTGCGCGGCGAGCGCATCCGTGAAAATCTGACGCGCACCAAATTGAACGCGGACATCGTCCAGGCCGATGCGCGGGACTTTGAAGGCAGCGCCCCCTTCGTGCTGATCGATGCGCCCTGCACCGCCACCGGCACCATCCGCCGCCATCCAGACCTGCCCTGGATCAAGGGTGCGGCCGACGTGACCGTGTCCGCCGGCGCGGCTTACGAAATTCTGGAAAGCGGCGCGCGCATGGTAGCGCCCGGCGGCACTCTGGTCTTTGCGGTGTGCTCGCTGGAGCGCGAGGAAGGCGAAGAGCAGATCGCCGCCTTCCTGTCCGGTCATCCCGAATTTTCGCGGCTGCCGATCACGGCGGACGAAATTTTCGGGCATGCCGACTGGATCACGCTGGACGGCGACTTGCGCACCTTGCCCTGTTATCTGCCAGGCGGCATGGACGGTTTTTACGCGGCGCGGCTCAAGCGCCTGACATAACGCCCTTGCCCGGATGAACCGCCGGCACGATCTTGCCGCGATCCACCACCGGCACGCCGCCCACGATCACATAGGGAATCCCGGCCGAGGTCAGGGTCGGGCTTTGATAGGTGGCGCGGTCCGTCACCGTCATGGGATCGAACAAGGTCAGGTCGGCATCGGCGCCCACTTGCACCCGGCCCTTGTGGCGCATCGCCGGCGAAATCGCTTCAAGCCGGTGCGCCGGCAGGTAAGTCATCTTGCCCAGCGCATCCATCAGGGTGAGGGCATGTTTCTCGCGCGCATACACGCCCAGTACCCGGGCGAAGGTGCCGGTGGCGCGCGGATGGCCCTTGCCGTTGATATAGACCACGGCGTCGGAGGCGATCATCACGCCGGGATGGGCGACCGCCGCGGTGACGGTGCTTTCGGGGATGCGATGATTGACGATCGCCATGCCGGGCTGCTGCGCACGGTAGCGGGCGAAGCTTTCGGCGTTCAGCCGCTCGCCGGTCGGCGGCCATTCGATGTCTTCATATTTTGCCGCCAGCCGCTCCTGCCAGCCCGGATTGAACAGGGCGCTGCCGATGGCGGTGGAGGAGGCGTCATAGGGATAGACTTCGGTGGTGACGTCCACGCCGCGGCTGTGCGCGCCGTCGATCATGTCCAGCACCATGTCGATGGCGCTGAGCGCCTTGGAGCCGATATGGCACAGATGCACCGGCGCGCCGGTGGCTGCGGCGTCGGCAATCAGTTCCTGGACCGGCGTCATCAGATTGTCGGCGTCGGCCAGCGCCGCCGCCCGGGCATGGACGAAGACCGGCGCATGCAACCGGCCCGCTTCCTTCATCAAAAGATAAATCTCGTCGCGCCCGGCGCCGGGCAGATATTCGGACAGCACGCCGATGCCAAGCCCGCCGGCGGCGAAGCCTTCCGCGAACATGGCGCGCTCGCGCTCGCGCTCCGCCGGTGACAGCTTTTGTTCGGCCCATTCGGATTTGCGCGGCAGGATCTTGCCCCAGCTGTTGAAAGGCGCGTCCAGGCTGCCCTCTTCGTCGATCCCGGTCTTGATCTTCACCCGGATGCTTTGCAGGCCGACGCTGGCGCCGAAGTTGATGCGGGTCTTGCCCTGCCGCACGGCATAGAAAGGCGCGATGGGATAGACGCCCTCCTCCAGCTCCAGCGATGTGGTGACGCCATCCTGCGCCTGCTGATCATAGCCGAAGGCATATTGGGCGTGGGAGTGCAGGTCGATGAAGCCCGGCGCCACCACCAGGCCCTTGGCGTCGATGGTGCGGGCGCCGTCCAGCGCGTCGTCCGAAATCGTCGCGATCTTGCCCGCACGCACGCCAACATTGGCGATGCGGTCGGCGCCGGTCTGCGGGTCCATCACCCGTCCGTGCAGGATCACCAGATCGTAGGGCGCCGTGGCCGCTAAGGGCGCGCTGGCGGGAAGCAGCAGACAGCCAGCCAGCAGGATCGCGCCGCGCATATTTTGTCTTTCCTAGAGCCGCCCCAGCGCATACGCGATCGTCAGATAGACCTTGCCGGTGTCGGCCGACAGCAAGGTCGAAGTCAGCAAGCCGCCGCCATCGCCTTCGCGGGCCCGCGTCAGCAGATTTTCGAACTCCGCCAGATAGGCATCGGCCGCGTTGTGAAAACGCTTGTCGTCCCGGTAGAGATTGGTGATGCGGTCCACCGCGGAATCGTCGATCGTGCCCGACAGGCGGCGCGCGAACACGGCGCGGTCGCCGGCCAGATAACGCTTCCAGTCTTCATCGCCCGGCTGGGTATCGTCCAGCGCCGACAGGTCGATCGCCATGTCGGCCAGCGCCAATTGCAGCGCGCCCAGGGTCGCGGCGGTATCCAGCCCCTGGCGATCGGACTTGGATTGCGGCAGGCGGATTTCGCTTTCCTGCTCGGCCGCCGCCAGCAGGGTTTTCATTTCCCAGGCCTTGCCGGTGCCGCCGCTTTTCTCGGCCGGTTTGCGGGTGGTCAGCTTGCGCGCCAGGCCCTTGAGACCGTCGCCTTCGGCTTCCGCCGCCGGCTTCATCGGCCCGCCCATGTCGGGCGGCGTCAGCTTGCCGGTGGAGCGTGCATGCAAGGTGGACATGGTGCGCGCCGACAGGTCCAGGATCTGTTCGGTCTCGGTCGCCATCATCTGGCGCACCCGGCGCGCTTCTTCCTGCGCCAGCCCGGGCAAGCGAATGAGATGCTTTTCCACATCGCGGGTGGTTTCCGACAGCAGGCTGCGGATTTTGCCGGCCTCCGCGCTCATCTCGCCGCTGGCGCGCAACAACCGTTCGCATTCGGCCATCGCCTCGCCCACCAGCAGGCGCGCGTCATGCTTGGCCTGGGCGGCGCTTTCGCCGATCAGGGTCTGGGCACCGGTGCCCGCGTCTTTCAGTGACGCCGACAATGTCGCCAGCACGGCGGTGGCCGCTTCGCTGGTTTCCTTCAACCGCTCGGCCTCGCGCGCAAAGGCGCCGGTCAGCTGCGCCGCACGGCTGGCGGCATTGGCCATGATCAATTCGAGGTGACGTTCGGCATCGCCAGTGACCATCTCGAATTTGCGGGCTTCCCCGCCCAGAGCTTCGATGGCGTTCTCCATGCCGGTGCGCTGGCCGGAAAGCGCGGTTTCGAAAATCTCGCTTTCCTCTTTCAGACGCTGCACCAGCTCGCCCATCTGGGCGCGGTGCTTTTCCTGGCGCGCCAGCACGAATTCGGCGCGGCCCATGGCGGCGTCGGAGACTTCCTCGATGCGCGCCGATTGCGCTTCCAGCGACTTGGCCGCTTCCAGCGGCGCTTCGGCGGCGGCGGTGATTGCGGAACGGAAACCGGCGGACTGTACGTCCAGCGACTGGGTCGCCATCTTCAAGGTGCCTTCGGCCGATTCCATCATGGCCTTCAGCTGGGCGGTGCGGCCCGCCATGCTTTCGCCGGCGCGGCCCGCGGCATCATTCAGCGTGTCGCCCAGAGATTCGATGCGCGCGCTTTCCTGGTTGAGGCGGGCGGCGATGGTGTCGCCGCGCACTTGTGCGCGGGCGCCTGC
>CANBZE010000306.1 GCA_947373775.1 Alphaproteobacteria bacterium | reverse complement strand
TCTGCCGGATCCAGAGCGTGGAGTATCACAACGAGCCGCCGCCGGATGACATGCCGCCCCCGCCGCCGGTCGCCAAAGGCCGCGGCACGGGCTGACTGGACCGCCTCACTTGCGGTAGGTGCGGTTTCGGGCGAAAATTGGCACGAAATTCGCTTAACGCCGCCGTCACCTGCGCGGTCATTCCGCAGTTTTCGGAAATACTTAAACAGTATCAAAGGCTTATATGACAGTTTCCAAGGCCCCCCTGCATGCGGTGCCCGGCGCGGACGCGGACCTGACAGCCGCGCGCCGGGTCCTGATCACCGCCAGCCAGGCGCTGACCGTCTTGGCCGAGCAGCTGGACGGCGACTTCACCCGCGCCGTGGACCTGATGTTGGCCGCCAAGGGCCGGATCATCGTCAGCGGCATGGGCAAGTCCGGCCATGTGGCGCGCAAGATCGCCGCCACCCTGTCGTCCACCGGCACGCCCGCCTATTTCGTGCATCCCGCCGAAGCCAGTCATGGCGACATGGGCGTCATCGCCCGCCAGGACCTGTTGCTGCTTTTGTCCTGGGGCGGCGAGACGGCGGAGATGTCCGATCTCATTACTTATGCCAAGCGGCATCGCATTCCGATCGTCGCCATCGGCGCCAATCCGGATTCCACCCTGATCAAGGCGGCCGATGTGCCGCTGGTGCTGCCCCGCGCGCCCGAAGCCTGCCCGATGGGACTGGCGCCCACCACCTCCACCACCATGATGCTGAGCCTGGGCGATGCGCTGGCGGTGGCGCTGATGGAGCGCAAGGGCTTCTCGCCCGACCAGTACCGCGATTTGCATCCGGGCGGCAGCCTGGGCCGCGCCCTGATCCGCGTTTCCGACTTGATGCATTCGGGCGAGGAATTGCCGCTGGCCGGGCCCGACACGCCAGTGCCGGCTTTGCTGCTCACCATGGCGTCGGGCCGGCTGGGCTGTGTCGGCATCGTGGACGGCGCCGGTACGCTGCTCGGCATCGTCACCGACGGCGATATCCGCCGCCATGCCGGTGACGGCATTGAAAAGCGCAAGGCATCAGACATCATGACCTCCAGCCCCAAGGTTGCGCGTCCCGACCAATTGGCCGCTGAGGCATTGGCGTTGATGACCGAAAAGAAGATCACCCAGCTGTTCGTGCTGGAGGCCGGTTCGCCCAAGCCGCTGGGCGTGATCCACATCCATGACTGCGTCGCCGCGGGAATAGCATGAGCATGGTGCAACGCGATCCTTCCGCGCCCGGATATGACTGGTCGGCGCGGGTCCGCACCACCGCCCTGGAGGCCTTGCGCTACTCACGCTTCGTGCACCTGATGAAGCGGGTGCTGTCGCTGGGCGCCTTCCTGATCATCGCCGCGGTGCTGGCCTTCTTTTTCGTCCAGCGCCTGCCGCACCAGTTGCAAATGTCCTATGAAACGCTTGGCAGGGTCGACAACGACCTGGCCATGATGAAGCCGCGCCTCAGCGGCGCCGATGCCAGGGGCAATCCCTATGTCATCACCGCCGACATGGCGGTGCAGGATGCGCACAATGCCAAGAAGGCCAGCCTGAAGAACCTGGAAGCCGACCTGGCGCTGGACAGTAAGAACTGGCTCAACGCCCGCGCCAGGACCGGCACGGTGGACATGAACACCGGCCAGCTGGAATTGCGCGGCGGCATCGATGTCTTCACCGCCACCGGCTATGAGCTGCATTCGGCCAGCGCCTCGGCCAATCTCAAGCAGAACGTGATTCATGGCCATGAGCCGGTGACCGGGCAGGGGCCGAACGGCACCCTGCGCGCCGATGAATTCCATGCCGACCGTGCCACCAACATTCTTACCCTTTCGGGCCATGTTCAGATGACGTTATTTGGAAACAAGAAATGAAGAACGCTCTCCTCATCGCTTGCGCGCTGGGCGCCATGACCCTCGGTGCGTTATCCGCCGAAACCAAGTCCGGCCTGGTGCCGGGCGACAGCAAGGCGCCGATCAACATCTCATCGGACACGTTTCAGGCCGATCTCAATGGCAAGACAGGCACCTGGACCGGCAATGTTCTGGTGATCCAGGGCGATACCAAGATGCGCTCCAACTCCGTGCGTATGTCCACCACCAACGGCAAGCTCGACAAGGTGTTGGCCAGCGGCAATGTGGTGGTGGATTCGCCCAAGTCCGGCGTCGTGACGGGCGACAATGGCGTTTATTCGGTGGTGCCGCGCACCGTGCTGATGACCGGCAATGTGACGTTGAAGAAGGGCAAGGACGTGATGCGCGGCGCCCAGCTCACCGTCAATCTCAACACCGGACAGGCGGTGCTGGGCGGCGGCGCCAGGACGCCGGGATCGCCCAACGTCCGGGTGCAGGGCGTCTTCATGCCGAATTCAAATTAGGTTTCATGGTTCCTTAAACACAAACAGGCATGGTTCTTGCCAATGACCGAGAAAAGCACAGAAAACCAGCAGAATGACGGCGAAAACGCCGGGGATTCCTTGCGCCTTGTCGAAGGCGGCAAGGGCCTTGTGGTTTCGCGTATCGGCAAAAGCTTCAACAAGCGGCCCGTGGTGCGTTCGGTTAGTCTTTCGTTAAAGCGTGGCGAGGTGGTTGGCCTGCTGGGTCCCAATGGCGCCGGCAAGACCACCTGCTTCTACATGATCACCGGCTTGATCCCGACCGATACCGGCTCGATCGAGGTGGACGGTCATGACATCACCAAGCTGCCCATGTATCGCCGCGCGCGCCTGGGCATCGGTTACCTGCCTCAGGAAGCTTCGATCTTCCGCGGCCTCACCGCCGAACAGAATATCCGCGCCACCGCCGAACTGCTGGAGCCCGACGGGGCCCGCCTGGAAGCCATGGTGGAAGCCCTGCTGGCCGAATTCGGCATCACCCATATCCGCAACACCCCGTCGGTGGCGCTGTCGGGCGGCGAACGCCGCCGCGTCGAGATCGCGCGCTGCCTGGCGACGCATCCTTCCTACATCCTGCTGGACGAGCCTTTCGCCGGCATCGATCCCATCGCGGTGGGTGAAATCCGCGACCTGGTCAAGCATCTGAAAGACCGCGGCATCGGCGTGCTGATCACCGATCACAATGTCCGTGACGCCCTGGATGTGATCGACCGTGCCTATATTCTCCATGATGGCCAGGTGCTGAAAGAAGGCACCCCAGCCGAGATCGTCAGCGACCGCGATGTGCGGCGCGTCTATCTCGGAGAAAAATTCTCGCTGTAGGGCATCATGGCTGGGGTTGGTCAAAGATTGGAAATGCGTCAGGGCCAGTCGCTGGTCATGACCCCCCAATTGCAGCAGGCGATCAAGCTGCTGCAGCTGTCCAATGTCGAACTGGCCGAATATTGCGAAGCCGAGCTGGAAAAGAACCCGCTGCTGGAACGCGATGATGCCGCCGCGGCCGTGACCGGCGATGCGGAAGGCCCTGTTGCCGATACCATCGGCGAGCGCGCCGACGAAGCGCTGGGCCGCGAGGACTTCTCCAAGGCCTCCGACATGGACGAGGCCGCCCATGACAACATGTATGACGCCGACCAGGTCACCAAGTCCGCCGAGGGGCCGCAGTCCGGCTCCCTGACCGACTGGACCACGGTGAAGTCCGGCAACGCCTTTGAAGGCGAAGACGG
>CANBZE010000305.1 GCA_947373775.1 Alphaproteobacteria bacterium | reverse complement strand
GGGACCTTGCGATATGAGCGCCTGGAGAAATAGATTTGCCGGATAGGGGCAGGGGCCTGGAACAGTGACGTGGCATCACCTGCGTTGAAAAGCGCCGGTCCGAAGGCCTAGGCGGCCAAGGGCGTGGCGCCACCCGCCGGTACCAGGAGTAGCGGCAGCCGGATGCGGATGGTCGTGCCTTTTCCCTCCGGCGTCGGCCGGGTCAGGGTGCCGCCCAACTGGCGGACAAAGATGGCGACATAATCGGAGCCGCGCTTTTCGGGAAGGTCCAGCACGACCTTGCCTTGCATGCCGATGCCGTCATCTGACACCACCAGTTCGATGTCGTCGTGCACCTGCTCCACCGCCAGCAGTACATGGCCGACGCCGCCATTGGGAAAGGCATGCTTGATGGCGTTGGTCGCCAGTTCATTGACGAGCAGGCCGAAGGGCACGGCACGGTCCGGGTCAATCGCCAGCGGTGCCGCTTTGACCCGTATTTCGATTCCCGATTTGTCGCCAATCAGGCTGGCCGACATCTGCTTGGCGATTTCGCCCAGATAGGCGTCCACCGCGATGCTGCCGCCCCGGCTTGACTGCGAGATCAGGTCATAGAGCTGCGCAATGGCGCCGATACGCGCCTGCATCGCCTTCAGACCCGGCACGCTTGCGGCGCTGGTGGATTTGATTTCATACGCGATCAGCCCCACCACCACCTGCAAGTTGTTCTTGATGCGGTGCGAAATCTCATTGGTGAGCAATTCGGCGTCGCGTTCGCGCTGCTTGCGGTCCGTAATATCTTCGAACACCAGCAACATCCGGTGCGCGTGATTGCCCGGCTGCATGATCTTGCGGGCGTTCAGGTTGAAGACCCGGCGCCCCAACCCTGGAAAGTCATCCTCGATCTCGAAACTTTCGATCGGCTTGTTTTCCGGCAGCACCTTGTCCAACAGGTTGCGCAGCGCCGGCACGTCCCATTGATGCTGCCCCAGCTCCGAGACCCGGCGGCCATAGGCTTCAGCCTGGGTGATGCCGAACATGGTGAGGAAGGCCTTGCTTGCCGTCACAATGGTCATGTCATTTTCCAGCACCACCAGGGGATCGCGGATAGTGTCCACGATGCTTTGCGTCACTTGCCAGTTGCGGTTGCTTTCCTTGCGGGCGGCGCGCTCTTCGCTGACATCCTCGATGGCCAGAAGAATGAAGCCGTCATGTTCGCCGGGGCGGAAAATCTTGCGCGCATTGACCAGCATGGTGCGCCGTCCGATGGTCGGGAAGTCATGCTCGACCTCGAAGCCTTCGACCGAGGCGCGGTGGGGGATGACGCTTTCCAGAAGAGTGCGCAGCGCCGGAATATCCCATTGCCGGTTGCCCAGGTCGTAAATCAGACAGCCTTCGGTCTCGTCGGGACTGGTGCGGAAGGTCTGGTAAAACGCCCGGTTGGCGGACGAGATGTTCAGGTTGCGGTCCAGGATCAGCAACGCGCTGGGAACGGTCTCAACAATATCACTCGCTGCTATATCGGATACGGCCATTTTTCCTCATCTGCCGCGACGGAGCGCGGCGTGCAGCTATGCTGCGAGCAGATTGTGAACTGAGACGCCGAGCTGGTCTTCGGTGTAGGGCTTGGGCAGGAAATGCGTTCCGGCGGCGAACAAGGAGTGCAGCTTGTCCGTGATCCGGTTGGCGGTGGTGTAAAGAACCCGCAGTCCAGGGCGCATCAGGATTGCATGGCGGGCGATATCGCAGCCGCCGTGAATTTCGGTCTTCAGGTAAACATCGGTGAAAAGCGCGTCTATGGGAGCTCCGGACCGCAGATGCACCATCGCCTGGGGGACATCGCTGGCCGACAGGATCGCATGACCCCAGTCCTGGATCATGGATTCAGCCAATTCCCGAATGAAAACATCATCTTCGACCACCAGAATTACGGCCATTTAGAACTGTCCCCCCGCCGCATGCGCGGCTATTTCCCCCAGCAACGCAGCGCGCTGAGGCCGCGTTCGCCACTCTAAGGGCGCACGCGGGAACGTAGTACTCGCGGTTAGGTTCCCAACGAATACAATTATATTACCAGGGGGCGGCCAGCTGAGGGCCTCATTTGGTTCTTCTAACCGCCCATCCGGCCAGCTTTGAGGGTGTGCGTCCGACGCACCGTTTGGCGGCGCGAACGTCCGTTCTATCGCAAAGCGGACAATATCCTGCCGGAACGCTGCCCAACACTCGTTGGCTTGCAGGCGAGGATCAAATGGTGATGCCGCCGTCCACGATGAAGTTCTGACCCGTGGCGTACTGGGAATCGTCGCTGGCCAGCCACAGCACGATGGTGGCGATTTCCTCGGAGGTGCCGATGCGGCCCAGGGGCTGGCGGGCGGTGAAGGCCTTGCGCGCAGCGTCATAGTCGCCCGTGTCCTTCAGCCGCTGCTGCAGCGAAGGCGAATCCACCGTGCCGGGGCAAACCGTGTTGCAGCGGATGCCCTTGGAAACGAAGTCGGCAGCCACCGACTTGGTCAGGCCGATCACGGCGGCCTTGCTGGCGCCGTAAACGCAGCGATTGGGGATGCCCTTGATGGAGCCGGCCACCGAGGCAACGTTGATGATCGAACCGCCGCCGCCTTCCAGCATGCCGGGCAGGAACGCCTTGATCATCCGAGCCATGGCATAGACGTTGATCTGGAACGACTTCTCCCAATGGGAATCGTCATTGTCCAGGATGGTGCCGTTCTCCACAAAGCCGGCGCAGTTGAACAGTATGTCCAGCTTGCCGGTCTTTTTCGCCAGCGCGGCGATGGCGGCGCTGTCGGTCACGTCCAGCTGCACCTTTTCGCAGTCCACGCCGTCAAGACCTTTCAGGTCGCGGTCGGTGGCGATCACCTTGGCGCCTTCGGCCAGGAACAGTTTGGTGGTGGCAAGGCCGATACCCGCCGCGGCGCCGGTGATCAGCGCGGTTTTTCCGTCAAGCTTCCTGGACATGTTCTTCCCGTGTGTGCCGATGTTGTGGATGCGCTCGCTTCAGGAGCGGGGGCCATAATGGGGCATCGGCTGGCCCAATTCCAGTGCGCCCAGGTCGGGCGCATTGCCGCTATAGCCGGTGGTGACATTGGGAATGGAGGCGCCCTTGTCGACCGCCGCTGAACCCGCCTTCAACCGGAAGTCGAGATCCTTGGCCTGATAGATGTTCTGTACAGTTTTGACGTCCTTGGCATCCAGCATCGGCACATGCTGGAAGATGTCATAGTCCAGCAGCACCGAATGCGTGTCCTGATGGGTTTGCGAACTGTATGCAGCCAATGTCGGATAGCGGCGGGTCACCAGATATTTGTCGGGCGGGGTCTGCACATTGTCGGCCGCCGCCAGCAGGTCGCGGAAATCCTGCGCCACGCCCCATGGCGGCGAACTCCATTCAAAGCTCACAGAGGCGCCGGGATTGACGCGGAAACCGTTGTAATCCGACGAGGTGTAATTGGTGTAGGTGTTGACCGCGAAGATGGCGGGCGCACTGTTCTGGCCCAGCATCAAATTGTTCATCCAGTGGCTGTTGGATGTGGTGCGGATGTTGGTCTCCGACAGGATCGTGTTGTTGAGATAAATCATCCCCGGCGCGCCGTTGGATGTGCGCGTGCTGCCGAAAGGCGCGTTGTAGACGATG
>CANBZE010000304.1 GCA_947373775.1 Alphaproteobacteria bacterium | reverse complement strand
CTGCGGGCTCCCCTGTTCCAGCGATGAAAGGATTTTCCGGTTAGCGGCATCAATGCCTTCATCTTCGCGAAACTTGTCGCCACCGCGCAGGTGCGCCGCCACGAAGGGCGCGCCTTTCAATTCTTTCTCAAAATAGGCATCGCAAGCTGCGATGATGTCGGCGCGGGGGCGCAGATACTTTTCTGTCAGATACCGGTACGCAGCTTCTGCCGTCTCGCCGTGCAGGGGATGATCGGACGCCAGCCAGGGCAGCACATTGGGCACGGCGACAAAGAAATCGCACACCGCCACCCGCTCCGGCCGATTCAGGAAATAGACCGGGCCGGTGCGCCCCTGCCACTTGGCCTGTGTCGTGGTCTTCAGGTTGTCGGCGTTCCAGCGCGGTGGGAAGAAACCGGTGGGCAGGTCCTGCAATGTCACATCCGAGACAGGCTCGAAGTAGAACTGGAATGCATCACGTTTGGTACCATCGCTGAACAGGCTTTGCGGTCCCCACCAGGTCAGGGGAGTGCGGCCAGTCGCTTCCGCCAACAGCAACGCGCCCAGGACATGCGAGATGTCAGACCAGAAGCCGAAACCCCATTCGCGGATCACTAGATAACGCGGTTCTTGTGAAAAGCGCGGCCGGGGCACGCCACGCGCCGCCGCCAGGTTCTGCGCGATCTGGGCATTGCCGGGCTCTGCCGCCAATGCGCGCTCGAAATAATCTTCGGCGGAATCGAAAGCCTGCACCTTTGCCGCAATCACGCCCAACAGATGCAGCGCGGCCGCGTCGTCAGGGGCCTGGTCCAGCATCAGGCGCGCGGCGATCTCGGCGCCGGCGAGGTCGTTGGTCTTCAAGGCACGGATGGCAAAGGGCAGGAGGTCGGCCATTCCGAACCGCTAACGGATATGGCGAAATTCGCAAGTTCCTCAGGGGACCTCGCGACTCACCCGGTTCCGGCCTGTATTTGCTGCGCCGCACAAAATCTGAAAATGGCGGCGTTCCGGGCAAAATGTGTTTGCGCCCCGGCCGGGTGAATGTCCGGCGCGGCAATGTTTTACTCCATGGCCAAATTCTGTTTATTTCCGGTACTTAAGGGGAGGATCAGCCACGCGTGCGCGCCGCTGGTCCAGCAACAAACAACACAGAGTTTTGCCTTATGAGACTGCCGGTTATCGCGCTTTTGGTCACTTGCATCGCAGGCCCGGCTTTCGCCGCCGACGGTCTGCAAAAACAGTTCGACGCGACGGTGAAGCCGTTCGTGGGCAAGTATTGTGTGGCCTGCCATTCGGGC
This sequence comes from Alphaproteobacteria bacterium, assembly GCA_947373775.1. The sequence goes on along the minus strand of CANBZE010000304.1, from coordinate 2,351 downwards.
GCCCAGCCGACGGCGCAGTTCGACCTGAAGTCCTACACGTCTGTCGACCAGGTGAAGGAAGACTTTCCCCGCTGGTCACTGCTGGCCGACCGCCTGACGGCACATGAAATGCCGCCCAAGCAGATGCCGCAGCCGCCGCAGCCGCTGGTGGACCAGATCATCTCCTTTGTGCACGACGTGCGCGGCGAAGAGATCAAGCGCCTGGGCGGCGATCCCGGCGTGGTGCTGGCGCGCCGCATGAGCAACGCGGAATACGACAACACCATCCGCGACCTCACCGGCCAGGACATGCGGATCGCCCGAACCTTCCCGGTCGATCCGGCCAACACCTCGGGCTTCGACAATTCCGGCGAGACGCTGACCATGTCGCCGGCGCTCTTGAACAAGTATCTGCAGGGCGCGCGCACCATTGCCGACCGCATGGTGCTGACGACGGGCGGCATCGATTTCGCGCCCCATGCCATGCGCGTGGAAACCGACCGCGAGAAGTATTCGCTGCAGCGGATCATCGCTTTCTATGCCGCGCAGCCCACCGACATCTCGCAATATTTCGAAGCCGCCTGGCGCTATCGCTACCGCGCCGAGCTGGGCAAGCCGGCCGCGACCATTGCCTCCACCGCCACCGACATGAAGCTCAGCGCCAAGTATCTGCCGATGGTGTGGGCCATCCTGCATGACAAGGACGCGGTGGGCCCCGTCGCCAAGCTGCAATCCATGTTCAACGCGCTGCCCGCCCCGGGTGCCGGTTCGATCGCCGTGAAGACGGCGGCGATGGAGAATTTCGTCACCCGCATCCGCGCCCAAACCGCCATGCAGTATTCCTCGCCGGTGGTGAAGGGCCTGCCGGGCCAGTCCGAGCCGCTGCACAATTGGCGCCTGGAGCAATACGCCCAGGGCCATCGCAAGAGCGATCCGAACGCGCTGCGCGCCGCGGGCGAGCCGGAAGCGGCGCTGCAGGACATCCCGAAATATCCGCCGCTGCACGAAGATGCCTCGCCGCGTTGGGCGGTCCTGATGGCGCATGCCCGTCACGGCGATGCCGACCTGGTCTATCCGGTGGGCCAGAAGGCCAAGTACCAGGCGGCCTTTACGCGCTTCGCCAGCGTTTTTCCCGACACCTTTGTGGTCAGCGAGCGTGGCCGCTATTGGCCCGACCAGGCGACCGACAATGGCCGCTTGCTGAGCGCCGGTTACCACAATACCGGCGGCTACTACCGCGACGACACCGCCCTGCGCGAACTGATCCTGGACAAGAAGGGCACCGACCAGCTCAACGGCTTGTGGAACGAGTTTGATTTCGTCGGCCGCCAGACCGAGCACACCTGGGTGCAGTATTTCTTCAACCAGTCGGGCGAAGTGGACGGCAACATCAACGGCCCGCTGTCAACGGAATCGGGTTCCAAGCGCCCGGTCGGCCATGAAGTCACGGACGCGTTCGTGATCAACCAGATGCGCGAAAAGTACCAGGCGCGCTGGGCGATGGAAAAGGCGACCAACGATCCTATCGCGCCCAAGGCCTTCAACTGGCACTTCGGCCTGATCAACGCCACATTGCGCGACCAGGAAAAGCAGCGCGCCGCCGCCGAGCCCAGGCAGGTTGCCGCCCTGGTGCGCTTTGCCGAGCGTGCCTATCGCCGCCCGTTGACGGCCAATGAGCGCACGGACCTGCTGGCCTATTACAAGAAGCTGCGCACCAAGAACGCGCTGAGCCATGAAGACGCGATCCGCGACTCCATCGTCAGCGTGCTGATGGCGCCGGACTTCCTGTACCGCTTCGACCTGTCGGTGGCGCACAATGCGCAAGCTGCACTGGCCAAGGCCAGCCTGAAGACCGCCAAGGCGTATGAAAGCCAGCCGCTGTCGGACTTCAGCCTGGCCAACCGGCTGAGCTATTTCCTCTGGGCCAGCATGCCCGATGCCAAATTGTTGAAGCACGCCGCCGCCGGCGACCTGCACAAGCCGGCCGTGATGGTGGCGCAGGCCCGCCGCATGCTGAAGGACCCGCGCGTCCATGGCCTGGCGACCGAGTTCACCGGCAACTGGCTGGTGTTCCGCCAGTTCGAGACCAACAATTCGGTGGACCGCCAGCGCTTCCCGACCTTCGATGACGATCTGCGCGAAGCCATGTTCCAGGAACCGATCCACTTCATGCAGGACAATATCCAGCGTGACGGTTCGGTGCTGGATGCGCTGTACGGAAATTACACCTTCGTCAATCCGCCGCTGGCCCGCCATTACGGCATGCCGGTGGTCGAAGGCGACAACGACACCTGGGTGCGCGTCGACCATGCCGACAAGTATGGCCGCGGCGGCATCCTGCCCATGGCCGTGTTCATGACCGCCTATTCGCC
>CANBZE010000303.1 GCA_947373775.1 Alphaproteobacteria bacterium | reverse complement strand
ACACCGTCGCCCGTGCCGGAGTGGCTGAGCCAGGCGATCATGGAGATGGAGCGCGGCCCGCCGCCGGCGCTGCGCGGGGTTGGGCAAAGGCCCGTCATCGCCATCTGCATCGACGATCTGGGCGAAGACCTGGCCGGCACCGACCGCGCCATGGCGCTGCCGCAAGCGGTAGCGTTGTCCTTTTTGCCCTTCGCCGAGACCACGCCCTTCCTGGCGGAAGCGGCGGCCAAGCGCGGCCATCTGGTGCTGGCGCATGTGCCGATGCAGGCCCTGGGACGCGAGGATCCGGGCCCCATGACCCTCAAGACCGGCATGGCGCCGGACGAAATCGCCCGCCGCCTGGGCTGGAACCTGGCGCGAGTGCCCGGCCTGGTCGGGATCAACAACCATGAAGGCAGCCGCTTCACCGCCGATGCGGTGGCGCTGGCGCCGGTGATGGCGACCTTGCGGGCGCGGCACCTGTTCTTCTTCGATTCCCGCACCGGGCCGGACAGCCGCGTGCCGGCAGCGGCGCATGCTGCGGGCGTGATGACGGCGGGACGTGACGTTTTCCTGGACGACGACCCGCGCGAGGCGGCGGTCAGCGCCCAGCTGGAAATGCTGGCGCGGGAAGCCAAACGCAGCGGCGTCGCCATCGCCATCGGCCATCCCCATGACGCGACCTTGCGGCTGCTGAAGGACTGGCTGGCGCGGGACCATGGCGTCACCCTGGTGCCGCTGGACGAGGCGATGCGGCGCAAGGCCCCGGCAGTATTCGCGGCCCGCTAGACCCGGTGCTTGTAAACGACGTAATTGAGCTCCGTGCCCGGAAGGGCGTCGAAGTGATGCGGCGTGTTGGTGGGGATCAGGACAAAGTCGCCCGGCCGCACATGGATGGTCCTGGCGCCCACCTGCTTGTGTCCCCATATCTCACCGGGCGCGATTTTCTCGGGATCTGCGATTGTGCCGCCGATGGTGAGGATGCCTTCGCCCGACAGGATGGTGGTCTGGTCGATCCAGTGGGTGTGATGTTCGACATAGTTGCCATGGTCCAGCCGCTTGACGAATTCGACGAAGAAATATTCATGGTCGGAGCCGAAGACCGAGGAATAGGCCTTGCCCGGCCAGGGTTTCATCAGGCCCTTGGTGATCTGGTCATGGGAAAGATACTTGAAGGTCTCATCGGGCGCACCGCGCAAGGTGGTTTGCGCAAGCGCGGGCAGGACCAAGAACGAAAGTGCAAGAACAGCGAGCTGGATGCGCATGGTGTTTCCTCTTTTTTGTTGTGAAGATGAAAACGTGCGGCGGGCAGGGCCTCCACTCTAGGCCAAATATGTCCAGCCGCCGAGTCGCGGGTGGCGCGCGCGGTCTGACTTAAAGCTACTGGCCCTTCTTCGCCGCGCTGGCGAAGCGGACGGCTTCCTCGGCGGCGGCGAGCAGGGCTTTGGATTTGTTGATGGTCTCCTGATACTCGGCTTCCGGCACGGAGTCCGCGACCACGCCGCCGCCGGCCTGCACATACATGATGCCGTCCTTGACCAGGGCGGTGCGCAGCACGATGCAGGTGTCCATCGAGCCGTCGGCGGCGAAATAGCCGACCGCGCCGGCATAGGCGGCGCCGCGCTTTTCCTTTTCGAACTCGTCGATGATTTCCATGGCGCGAATCTTGGGCGCGCCCGTCAATGTGCCGGCGGGCAGGCCCGCCGCCAGCGCGTCCACCGCGTCCAGACCGTCACGGATTTCGCCTTCGACGTTCGACACCAAGTGCATCACATGGCTGTAGCGCTCGATGAAGAAGCTGTCGGTGACTTTCACCGCGCCGGTCTTGGCGATGCGGCCGACATCGTTGCGGCCCAGGTCGATTAGCATCAGATGCTCCGCCCGTTCCTTGGGATCGCTCATCAGGTCTTCGGCCAGCGCCTTGTCTTCCTCGGGCGTCTTGCCCCTCCAGCGCGTGCCGGCGATGGGGCGGATGGTGACCTTGCCGTCGCGCAGGCGCACCAGCACTTCGGGGCTGGAGCCCACGATCTGGAAGCCCGGCATCGACAGGTAATAAAGGTACGGCGAAGGGTTCAGCCGGCGCAGGGCGCGGTAGAGCGAGAAGGGCGGCAGGGTGAAGGGGCGGCGGAAGCGCTGGCTGGGCACCACCTGAAACACGTCGCCCGCCATGATGTATTCCTTGGCGCGCGCCACCACGGCGAAATACTCGTCCTTGGTCATGTTGGATTCGACCGGTACGCCGGTGGGCAGGTTCGCAGGCACCGGCGCCGGATGCGGGGCAGGGGCTTCCAGCGCGGCGACGGCTTCATCCAGCCGCGCGGTGGCGCGGGCGTAAGCAGCTTTTGCGTCCACTGCCTTGTCGGGCCAGACCGGGGTGATGACGATGATCTCGTCCTTCACGCTGTCGAAGATGGCGGTGATGGTGGGCCGCAGCAGGATGGCGTCGGGCAGGCCCAAGGTGTCGGGCGGCGGATTGGGCAGGTTTTCCACCTGCCGCGCCATGTCATAGCCCAGGTAACCGAACAGGCCGGTGGCCATCGGCGGCAGGCCGATCGGGATCGTCGCTTGCGTCTCCTTGGTCAGGGCGCGCAGCGACACAAGCGGCTTGGCGCTTTCCGGCGTGAAGCTGTCGGCGTTGGTCAGGGCGCCGCGGTTGATCTCGGCGACGCCGCCGCGGCAGCGCCAGATCAGGTCCGGCTTCAGGCCGATGATGGAATAGCGCCCGCGCGTTTCGCCGCCCTGGACGCTTTCCAGCAGAAAGGCATTGTCCTTGCCATCGCCGAGCTTGAGGAAAGCGGAGACTGGCGTCTCCAGGTCGGCCACCAGCCGGGTGAAGACAAGCTGGGCGCGGCCTTGCGCATAACCGGAAGCGAACGCGTCGAAAGCCGGCTCGATCATGGCACGGTCACTGGTTCGCGCCCGTCACCGACTGGACCAGCTTCTGGTTCACTTTCACGGTCTGGCGAACGCGGGCCGCATTGGCCAGGGCGATGGAGAAGTCGCCCGCCACCGACTGGGAGAAGCGCATCAGGCCGCCCTGGAAGCCGGGATCGCGCGGGTTCAGCGGCGGATGGACGATGCCGGTGATGCGGGCGATGACATAATTGCCCGACGCGCCTTGCGGCCCGAAGTCCACGCCGCCGGCCGGGGTGTTGAACAGCTTGGCCACCATCGCTTCGTTGAACATGGTGTCGTTGGTCTGGCGCGTCAGGGCGGGGCTGTGCTGCACCGGCACTTTCAGTTCCTTGGCGATGCCGTCCAGCGACTTGTCCTTGCCGGCCTGCAGCGCCAGCGCCTGGGCGCGCTTGGCCAGCAGGGTGCCGCGCTGCTCGGCGGTCCAGTCGGCCAGCGCCTGGGTACGCACCTGGTCCAGCGGCTTCAGCTTGGGCGGGATCTGGCCGTTGACATGGATGGTGTAGTAGCCGCCCAGCTTGGTGGCGAAGGGATCGGTGTCCTCGCCCACTTCGCCCTTGAACACGGCGGGCAGGAATTCCGGATCGGCGGGCACATCGGCCTTGGCGCCGTCCTTGCCCATGCCGGTGATGTCCACGCCGGACAGATGCGACACCTTCATGCCGGCCTTCTTGGCGGCGTCCTTCATTTCGGCGCCGCCGGAGCGGGCATCGGTATAGGCATTGACCGCATCCACCAG
>CANBZE010000302.1 GCA_947373775.1 Alphaproteobacteria bacterium | reverse complement strand
AAGCTGGCGCTGCTGGCGGCCATCGCCTTTGGCACCGCGCCGAATTTGGATGCGGTGGCAGTGGAGGGCATCCAGCACATTACGCCCGACGATATCGCCTTCGCCTCCGAGTTCGGATTCCGCATCAAGCTGCTGGGAGTTGCCAGACGTGTTGACGGCAAGATCGACCAGCGCGTCAATCCCGCCATGGTGCGTGTGCGCTCGGCGCTGGCCAATGTCGGCGGCGCCGCCAATGGCGTGTCGGTGGATGCGGGCGAAGCCGGCACTTTCTTCTTCTCAGGCCGCGGCGCCGGCGAAGCGCCCACCGCCAGCGCCGTCATCGCCGATATCGTCGAAGCAGCATCCGGCACACCAAGCCCGGTGTTCGGCCGCCCGGTGGCGGACCTCAAACCCATGACACAAGCCGACGGCAAAGCCGCGGTGGCGCCATGGTATCTGCGCTTCGAAGTGCTGGATGTGCCCGGCGTCCTGGCTTCCATCGCCGGAACGCTGGCCGATGCCGGCGTTTCCATTGAAAGCATGATCCAGCGGGTGCGCGCGCCAGGCGCACCGGTAGCGATTGTCATGATCACCCATGAAACTGCACAGGCCAATGTGGAGCGCGCCTTGAAGGCCATTGGCGCTTCCGACAAGGTGCGGGGCCGTCCCTGCATGATTCCCATGGAAACGGCTTAAGCCGCACATAAGAGAATAATGAGATGACCGAAGCCCGTCCTCCCGCCCAGAGCAAACCGCTGGACCGGGCCTTTGCGCTGGAAGCGGTGCGCGTCACCGAGGCTGCCGCCATCGCCGCCTATCACCAGATCGGGCGCGGCAATGAACATGACGCTGACCATGCGGCGGTCGAGGCGATGCGGCTGGCGTTCAACGCGCTGCCGATCGACGGCACCGTGGTGATCGGCGAGGGCGAACGCGATGAAGCCCCCATGCTGTTCATCGGCGAAAAGGTGGGGCAGGGCGGTCTGGCCGTCGATATCGCGCTCGATCCGCTGGAGGGCACTACGCTGACTGCGAAAGCGATGGCCAATGCGCTGGCGGTGATGGCGATGGCCGAACCGGGCACCATGCTGAATGCACCCGATACTTATATGGACAAGATCGCCATCGGTCCGGGCTACAAGGACGGCCTGATCGACCTGGACGCTGAGCCAGCCGACAACATCAATGCCCTGGCCAGGGCCAAGGGCTGCCGCGCCGACGAGATCACCGCCCTGGTGATGGACCGTCCGCGCCACGAAGCGCTGATCGCCAAGATCCGCGCATCGGGCGCCAAGGTGAAGCTGATCACTGACGGCGACGTGGCCGGCGTGATCGAGACCACCGATCCCGCCACCGGCGTGGACATCTACATGGGCACCGGCGGGGCGCCCGAAGGCGTGCTGGCGGCGGCGGCGCTGCGCTGTGTCGGCGGCCAGATGCAGGGCCGGCTGGTGTTCCGCAATGATGACGAACGCGCCCGCGCCGCCAAATGGGGCGTGAAAGACCTGACCCGCAAATACAGCCTGCATGAGCTGGTGGCCGGCGATGTGGTGTTCTCCGCCACCGGCGTCACGGATGGCTCCATGCTGCGCGGCGTTCACCGCGAAGGCGATTTCATCACCACCGAAAGCGTGGTGATGCGCTCGGCCACCGGCACGGTGCGCTGGATTCGCACCCGTCACCGCCGGGGTGCTTGAGGCACCGATAGAGAATAGCGCCGCGGCCTTCGGGGTCGCGCGCTCCTTTTCGGGCCGCCGCTGGCTGTTGAAATCCGTCGATGAAAAGATCGAGCGCGAGTTGCTGCGCGAAATCTCGCCGGTGCTGTCGCGTCTTCTCGCTTTGCGAGGGGTGACGTTGGCAGAAGCCGCCGATTACCTGACGCCCAAGCTGAAGAACCTGCTGCCCGATCCTTATGTGCTGCAGGACATGGAAAAAGCCGTGACACGCGTCGCCGCCGCGCTGGCTGCGGGGGAACACATTGCGGTTTTCGGCGATTATGACGTGGACGGCTCGACCTCGGCGGCCCTGTTGTCGGATTTCCTGTCCGCCCTGGGCGCGCCGCCGCGCGTCTATATCCCCGACCGCATGACCGAAGGTTATGGTCCGTCACCCATGGCGATGAAGGTGCTGCAGGCCGAGGGCATGTCGCTGGTGATCACGGTGGATTGCGGCGCCGCCGCCATTGCCGCGCTGGAAGAAGCCAGGTCGCTGGGCCTGGACGTGGTGGTGCTGGATCACCACCGCGTGGATCGCAGCCCGCCCGCCATCGCGCACGTCAATCCCAATCAGCCGGATGACACGTCGGGGCTGGGGCATCTGTGCGCCGCCGGCGTCAGCTTTCTGTTCCTGGTGGCGCTGAACCGGCATCTGCGCGAAACCGGTTTCTACGAAGAACGCAGCATGGCCGAGCCCGACCTGCGGCTGTTTCTTGATCTGGTCGGACTTGCCACCATCTGTGACGTGGTTCCGCTGAACGGCGTCAACCGCGCCTTTGTCCGTTTCGGCCTGGGCCAGATCGGCGCCCTGTCGCGGCCCGGCCTGGCGGCACTGGCCGGCATTGCCGGCGCCAAGGGGCCGTTCACGCCTTATCACTTGGGCTTTGTCTTTGGGCCGCGCATCAATGCCGGCGGACGGGTAGGGCGTTCCTCGCTGGGCGTCGATCTGCTCACCACGCGCGATGTCGACAAGGCTGGTGAATTCGCCGCCCAGCTCGACCTGCACAACAAGGAACGCCAGGCGATCGAGAAGATCATTCTCGAAGAAGCCATCGCGCTGGGACAGACCCAGGCCAATGCGCCGTTCCTGCTGGTGTCGGGCGATGGCTGGCATCCCGGCGTGGTCGGCATCGTGGCGGGACGCTTGAAAGAACGATTCACCAGGCCCGCCTTTGTCGCCGGCTTTGAGGGCGGCATGGGGCGCGGCTCGGCCCGCTCCATTCCCGGTATCGACATCGGCGCCATCATCCGCGCCGCCGCCGAGGCAAAAGTGATCGAATATGGCGGCGGCCATGCCATGGCGGCGGGCTTCTCGCTGACCACGGCCCAGCTGGACGGCTTTCACAAATTCATCGAGGCGCAGTTCAGCGGCACCGGTCCCGCTTTGGCCGCGGCCAACGACCTGTACCTGGACGCGGTGTCCTCGCCGGCCGGGGCCAACATCGCCCTGGCGCAGGAGATCGCCCAGGCCGGTCCCTTCGGGGCGGGCAATGCCGAGCCGCTGCTGGGCCTGCCCGATGTCCGGGTGGCCTTCGCCGACGTGGTGGGCAAGGCGCATGTGAAGCTGCGGCTGGCGGGCGGCGACGGCACCATGCTGGACGCCATCGCCTTTAGGGCGGTCGGCACGCCCCTGGGAGACGGCCTGCTGGCGGCCCGTGGGCAGCGGATTCATGCCGCCGGGCGCCTGCGGCAGGACGACTGGAACGGCCGTATCCGGGTCCAGCTGGAAATTGAGGATGCCGCACCGGCAAACGCCTGATTTGGGTTGCAAAACCCGGTTTGGGCCGCTAAATCCCCCGCCTCCGGTGGCGCCCTTCGTCTATCGGTTAGGACTCAGGATTTTCATTCCTGCAAGAGGGGTTCGACTCCCCTAGGGCGCACCAGGCTTTTTTGCCAAGGTTAGACACCTGGGAAAAACGGTTAGACACCTTCCGCTT
>CANBZE010000301.1 GCA_947373775.1 Alphaproteobacteria bacterium | reverse complement strand
AAGATCGTGGGCATGGCCGGCGTGCTGGATTCGGCGCGCTTCCGCCACTTCCTGGCCGAGGAACTGGGCGTGTCGGTGGAAGATGTGTCCGCCTTCGTGCTGGGCGGTCATGGCGACACCATGGTGCCGATGCCGCGCTTCTCGACCGTGGCCGGCATCTCGCTGCCCGAACTGGTCAAGATGGGCTGGATCAGCCAAGACCGTCTGGACCAGATCGTCACCCGCACCGCCAATGGCGGCGCCGAGATCGTCGGCCTGCTCAAGACCGGTTCGGCCTATTACGCCCCGGCCACCAGCGCCATCCAGATGGCGGAAAGCTATCTGAAGGACCAGAAGCGCGTGCTGCCCTGCGCCGTCCATGTGAACGGCGCCTATGGCATCAAGGATCTCTATGTCGGCCTGCCGGTGGTGATCGGCGAAAAGGGCGTGGAGAAGATCGTGGAGCTGAACTTGACCGACGCCGAGAAGGCCGGGCTGGAAAAGTCCGCCGATGCCGTGCGCGGCCTGATCGACGCCTGCAAGAAGCTGGAACCCAAGCTGGGTTGATCCAGGCCGTCTGAATCCCCAAGTCCTGCGTATCGCTCCACTGCAAAGGCGCGGCTGTGGCTGTTTCGCCACTTGTCTCGCCGTGGGAATTTTGAGACAAATTGATACAAATGGGACTCTGGATAACTAACCAGCTGGGATTGCAGCGTTTTTCGCTGTTTTGGGCGGCCGTCGTTCTGGCGACAGCCGGCTGGATGTTGCTGGCCGCCGGCGCGCCAGCCAACGCCCAGGAGCCCGTCCGCGCCCAGGACACGGGCGCAACAGTGATCATCCATGTCCAGGACGTGTCGCCCCGGGGCGGCACCCTGAGGCTGGGCCTGTATGACGAGGCCCGCTATCCCGACGACGACGCCACCCCGGTGGCCAGCGCCGATGTCCGCGCCGACATGGGCGAAACCGTCATCACCCTCAGCAATGTCCCGCCCGGCACCTATGCCATCGAGACGTTCCAGGATGTGAACAGCAACCACAAGATGGACACCAGCTGGATCGGCCTGCCGCAGGAGCCGTTCGGTTTCTCACGCGATGCCCAGCCGTTTCTGTCCAAGCCCAGCTTCGGCCGGGTGAAGTTCGAAGTGACGCAGGGCCTGAACGTCCAGGTTCTGCATCTGCAGAACTCCGTCGCGCTCTTGGCGTCCAAGTAGGCGTCCAAGCAACTGTCACACGCCGCCGCCGCGTGTTAAGCCACGCAGGTTCATGAGCGATCTCACCGTCTACCGCGACCGCGATCTTTATTCCTTCGTCGGCCTGCGCTTCATTTCCACCCTGGCCATCCAGGTCCAGTCGGTCGCCATCGGCTGGCAGGTCTATGACATGGAGCGCACGCCCCTGGCGTTGGGGCTGGTGGGCCTGTGCCAGTTCGCGCCCATGTTCCTGCTGGTTCTGCCGGCCGGCGACATCACCGACCGTTTCAGCCAGCGCCGGGTCTATAACCTGGCGGCGTGTGTGCAGGCGGTTTGCAGCGCCTTGTTCCTTCTGCTGTCCCTGTACCGGCCCCACAGCGCCTGGATGTTCTATTGCGTGCTGGTGCTGTTCGGCGCGGCGCGTGCCTTTGCCGGCCCCTCGAGCTCCTCGCTGCTGGCCTTTCTGGTGCCGCCGCAAAGGTTGCCCCGCGCCATGGCGTTCAGTTCATCCTTCTTCACCGCCGCCACCATTTCGGGGCCGGCGCTGGGCGGCTTTCTCTATGCACTGGGACCGGTGCCGGTCTATTCGCTGTGCATCACCTGTTTCATCGGCGCGGCGATGGCGGTGACGCAACTGGGCGGCCGCCGCTACACCCCTGAGCAAACCGAAGCCACCCGCGTCGAGCGGGTGGCCGAAGGCGTGCGCTTTGTGCGCTCGCGGCCCGTCGTGCTGGGCGCCATTTCGCTGGACCTGTTTGCCGTGCTGCTGGGCGGGGCCACCGCGCTGCTCCCCATCTATGCCCGCGATATCCTGCATGTGGGGCCGCTGGGCCTGGGTTTCCTGCGCAGCGCGCCGGCCGCGGGCGCTTTTTCCATGGCGTTTTTCCTGACCCACTGGCCGCTAAAGACCAAGGTCGGCACCAAGATGTTCGCTGCGGTGGCGGTGTTCGGCATCGCCACCATCGTATTCGGCGTGTCGAGCTGGTTTCCGCTTTCGCTGCTGGCGCTTTATGTGCTGGGCGCGTCCGACATGGTCAGCGTCAATATCCGCTCCTCGCTGATCCAGCTTTCCACGCCGGACGCCATGCGCGGGCGGGTTTCCAGCGTCTCCATGCTGTTCATTGGCGCGTCCAACGAGCTGGGTGAGTTTGAATCCGGCTTCACCGCGGCGTTGATGGGCACCGTGCCGGCGGTGGTGGCGGGCGGCATCGGCACGCTTCTGGTGGTGGGGCTTTGGATGAAAGTGTTTCCGCCGCTGACCAAGGTGAACAAATTCACCGACGTGGCGCTTGCGGTCTGATTATTGGTCGCCCTTGTTCAAGAATAAAGGACGACGGCGTCCGTACGCTGTCGCTACGGACCACTCGCCTGCCCGATGCTCCTAAGCCCTGACGTAAACGTCCACGCGGTCGGTGGGTCCGGTGTCATCGACACCGCCCATGGCGCGCACGTCGATGCGGTCGGGCGAGACGCCATCTTCAATCAGGACTTGCCGGATGGACAAAGCGCGCTTGAGCGACAACCGGTGCGCATCCGAGCCCTTGTCGCCCTTGGCGCCGCCAAAGGCCTGCAGCTCGACCCGCGCGCCCGGGCTGTTCATGGCGGCGTTCAGGTCGTTGGCCAGGAACTTGATCGCGCCCAGCGCCGCCTTGGCGGGATCGGGCGCGTCCTTGGCGAACAGGATGACGCTGCGCTTGTTGAGGTTTTCATTGCCGGTGGAGGGACCGGCGGGCGCGGTCTTGGGCGGCGGCGCGGCGCTGCCAAACACATTGCTGAGATTGGCGGCGCCAAAGGGGCTGGCGTCCGGTGCGGGCGCAGGGGCAGGTGCGGCCTTGGCAACGCGCACCGGCTTTTCCCGCGGCGGCTTGGGCGTGGCTGGGGCGGCGCGGGCGATCCGGCGGCGCGTACCGGGCATGTGCAGGTCAATGGGACCGCCGCGTTCGCCAGGCATCAGCAGGTACGGCACGTTGCGGCCATATTCCCCGCCCGGATACAGCAAGGTCCCGCCGGTGGGACGGGCGGCCAGCGGATTGACCCGCACTTCCAGCCCGGAATCGACATTCTGCGCCAGGCTTACGCCGGTGGCCGCCAGCCAAAGACTGGCCGCAACAGCGAGTGTTGAGGGAAGACGCATGAAAGCCGACAGCTCGAAAAAGTGCCCAAAGCGCAGCCTACTGGTAATCTAACACTTTGCAACCATTACCCAAATGCCTCACATTTCCGCATCTTAAGGGAGACCTGCATGAAGACCCGCGCCGCTGTCGCCTATGAAGCCGGCAAACCCCTGGTCATCGAAACCGTTGACCTGGAAGGCCCCAGGGCGGGCGACGCCAGCCCGAAGGCGGCGGCAAGCATGAGGATTGGCGAACGGCGCATGGATTCGACAGTCTGGAAGGTGCCCGGCCACAGACTAACGCTAATCCAAGCCTTTGCAACGGTTGCAAAATGGCTAGATTTGCCCAGCCTT
>CANBZE010000300.1 GCA_947373775.1 Alphaproteobacteria bacterium | reverse complement strand
GGATATCGGGGCTGGCATCGCCTTCGCGCCGCCGCCGCAGCAGATCCACCTGCAGATGGTTGAGCGCGTCCACATAGGGCAGGCGGCTGCGGATGGACTCCGCCAGCCTGGGGCTTTGCGCCAACAGTTCGGACTGTCCGTTGATCGCCAGGACCGCGGCGCGGGTGCTTTTCCATTCCGCCTCGATCCGCGCCATGACCGTTTGCGCAAAGGTGCGGTCTTCTACCAGCTCGCTGTAGCGCCGGGCGATGGGAAGGCTGGACTTGGCCAGCACCATTTCCATGTTGGCCAGCATGGTGCGGAAGAAAGCCGACTTCTTGTAAAGGGGCTTCAGTTGCTCCACCCCCACGGCGTTCGCGGCCGTGCCGAAGCCGAACCAGCCGGGCAGCATGACCCGTGCCTGGGACCAGGAAAACACCCAGGGAATGGCGCGCAGGTCTTCGATCTTCGGCGACTTGGTGCGCGAGGCGGGGCGGCTGCCGATCTTGAGGTCGGCGATTTCCAAGAGCGGCGTAGCCTGGCGGAAATAGGTCTCGAAGTTCGGTGTGTCATAGACCAGGCCGCGATAATGACCGAAGGCGATCTGCGACAGCTTTGCCAGCAGTGCGCCGCCTTCGCCATCGGCGGCATCGTCCTGTGGCGACAATTCGGCCAGCAGTGCGGCGGCGACGATGGTTTCCAGGCTGGCCTGGCCAATCTCCGGATCGCCATATTTCGAGGCCACCACTTCGCCCTGTTCGGTGATGCGGATGCCGTGGGCGCTGGCCTCACCGGGCAGGGCGCGGATGGCGTCGAAGCTGGAGCCGCCGCCGCGTCCCACCGCGCCGCCGCGGCCATGGAAGAAGCGCATGTGGATGCCGCGATCCTTGCCCAGCGCCACCAGCCGGGCGATGCCGGAATAGATTTCCCAGTTGGAGGTGACGTAGCCGCCATCCTTGTTGCTGTCGGAATAGCCGATCATCACTTCCTGCAGGTTGCCCTGGGCGGCGATCATCGCCCTGGGCAGTGGGGCATCGAAGTAGGTGCCCATCACAGCCGCGCTCTGGCGCAAGTCCTCGATGGTTTCGAACAACGGCACCACGCGCAGCCGCGCATTCGGTGTCTGGCCCGGCAGGAACAGCCCGGCTTCCTTCATCAGAAGCGCGGTTTCCAGCAGATCGGACGGGGTCGCGGCCTTGGAAATCACATATTGCGCCACCGCGCCTTCGCCGAAATTCTTTTTCAGCGCCGCGGCCTTGTCTGCAATGGCCAATTCGCGCGCCGTCTCGGTGGAATAGCCCGCATAGGGCGAGCGCAGGGGGCGGGCATGGGCCAGTTCGTCCAGCAGCAGCGCGGCGCGCTTGTCTTCCGCCAGCGCCAGGTAATCGGCTTTCGCGCCCGCGACTTTCAGCAATTCGGCCACGGCGCGTTCATGCACATCGCTGTTCTGGCGCACATCCATGGTGGCGAGATGAAATCCAAAGGCGCCCACCGCTTCGCGCAGGTTCAAAAGCCGACCTTCGGCCAGATCACCATCGCCATTTTCGGCCAGCGACGTGGCAATCACGTCCAGGTCTGCGGCGAAGTCTTCCGGCGTCGCATAGGCGTCGGCCTTGAAGCGGGCCTTGCGCACCGGGTCTGCGCCGAGCAGCGCCGCGCGGGTCGCCGCCATGCGGGCGTAGCAGGTGACCAGCGCACGGCGATAAGGCTCGTCGCCCTGATGCACCGAGATCTGGTCGTCCCGCGCTGCCAGGTCTTTCAGCGCATCGCTGGTTTCCGTCAGGGAATCGGACAGCGACAGTTCCGCGCCCAGGGCATGAATTTCACCCAGATAATGATCCAGCACGATCTCGGCCTGACGGCGCACGGCATAGTCCAGGGTCTCGGGCGAGACATTGGGATTGCCGTCGCGGTCGCCGCCAACCCAGGAACCCGGCTTGAGATAGGCCATCATCTCGCCGTCCAGCTTGAACAACCGTGCCAGCCGGCGTTTGACCAGCGGCAGACCGGGCAGGAAGCTGCGGGCAAAGACGGCGAGGTTGTTCTCGATCTCGTCCTGCACGGTGATGCGATTGTCCCGCAGCATGCGGGTCTGCCACAACACACGGATGGCGCGCTTGATCTGCACATCGATCTCGTCCTGCTCGGCGGTCTGCAGGCTGGCCGCCTCGCGCCGTTCCAAAAGTTCGCTGAGCTCATTCTCGCGGTCCAGGATGGATTTGCGGCGCACCTCGGTGGGGTGGGCGGTGATCACCGGCACGAACAGCGCGTCTTTCAGATAGGCGCGCACCCGCTTGGGGGTCAGGCCCGGATGCAGCTCCATGCGTTGGGCAGCCCCTGAGCCCAGTGCCTTGGTCTCGCGCCGGGCGACGTGATCGTCGGCAATGTTGGCCAGCTGGGAAAAGATCGAAAAGGCGCGGATCAGCAGCAGGATCTCCGGCTGGCTGAGGCGGCGCAGCCGGTCCATCGCGATTTCACCGCTGCGGTGCTCGCCCACCGACTGGCGGCGGATATCCTCCACCAGCTGGAATGCCTCCGCCCCGCGCTGCTCGCGGATCACCTCGCCCAACAGCCGGCCCAGCAGGCGGATAAAGGCGCGGTCTTCGCGGGTAATTCTGGGTTGCTCGTTCATCGTTTGCCGGTGGCGGGGTTGGCGGGGGCCGGTTACACTAGCCGCAAAAGGGGCGGCGGAAAAAGCGCCGGACGGGGCAATAGTGGGTTCTGGTTCGACATTGGCGATGTTGCCGCTCGACTATGTCGAGTTTTTCGTCTTCCTGGCAGCGCTGTGCGTGGTGGGCTTCGTCTCCGGCCGGGGCGAGCGGGGGTCTTCCAGCGACTACTTTCTGGCCGGCCGGCGGCTGCCCTGGTACGTGGTGGGCGGCTCTTATATCGCCGCCAACGTCTCCACCGAGCATTTCATCGGCCTGATCGGCGCCAGCTATCTGCTGGGCATGCCGACCGCCCTGGCCCAGTGGCAGACCACCCTGGCCGAGATCGTCATCGTTTTCCTGTTCGTGCCTTTCCTGATCCGGGCGCGCATCACCACCGTGCCGGAATACCTGGCCAAGCGGTTCGGGCCGGGGGTGCGGCTGGCCTTTGCGCTGCTGACCATCTTCGCCAACATCACCATCTTCATGGCGGCGGTGATGTATGCTGGCGGGCTGGCGCTGGCCGGCTTCTTCGGCTGGCCGCTTTTGTGGTGCATCATCGGCACCGGCATTTTCGCCGGCGGCTGGGCGGTCTATGGTGGTCTCAACACCGTGGCCTGGACCGGCGTGCTGACCGCCATCGTCAAGATCGGCGGCGTCACCTTGCTCACCATCCTGGCGCTGAAGGCGATTACCGCATCGGGCGGCATCATCGACGGCTTCAAGTATGTGATCGACAAGAATGTCGCGGCCGGCGGCATCTGGCACCAGGCACTGAACATCAGCGCGCCGCATCTGACCCATTACGGCGCTTACAATCGCATGACGGTGTGGCAGCCGCCGGATCATCCGCTGGTGCCCTGGACCGGCACCATGTTCGGTTTCCTGGCGGTGGGGGTGTGGTACGGGGTGATGAACCAGTTCATTGTCCAGCGCGTGCTGGGCGCGCGTGACATCTGGCATGCCCGCATGGGCATGGTAATGGCCGGTTACGCCAAGCTGTTCCTGCCGCTGATCATCGTGCTGCCG
>CANBZE010000299.1 GCA_947373775.1 Alphaproteobacteria bacterium | reverse complement strand
GTATCGGTCTTGGTGCCCTGTTTGTTGGGCACCATCAGGCTGACGATCATGCCGCCGAAATTGGTGATGCGCGCTTCCAGTCCTTTGGGACCGGTCAGGGTGAAAAGCTGCACCTTGCGGCTGTCGGCAGTGGTGCCCCAGTCGGCCTCTGTGATGTTGGCGGCTTGCGCGGTGGATGCGGCGGCCCAGAAAAGCGCAACCAATAAAGCGGTCTTGAAGCCCTGCATTGTCATGCCCCCGAGATTATCTCATGTTGCGGCGAGCATAATCGCAATCACTTGGGGCGGGCTAGGCTCGCTGCAATGCATCATTTGAGGGGGTTTCATGCGGCGCATCATCATCATCACGGCGGCAACACTTTCTTTTGCGCTGGCTGGGGCCGCTGCTCAGGTAGGGGGTAAAGACACGCCTTGGCGCGGCGCCGGCGTGCAGCCTTGTTTCGGCATCGATGGCGGGGCGAACAAATGCCCGTCGCCATCCCTGATGCGCGTGGTGCGCGCCGGTCATTTGTTCGACAGCAAGACCGGTACCTTGCTGGCCAACCAGCTGGTGGTGATCGAAGGCGACAAGATCATTGCGGTCGGTCCGGCCGGCAAAGTGAAGATTCCGGCGGGCGCGACGGTGACCGATCTCAGCCACGAAACAGTGTTGCCCGGCTTGGTCGACATGCACACCCACATGTTCAACGCCCTCAAGCCCGGTACATCCAAGGAAACCGCCGTGCTGCTGGCGGTGCAGAACACCCAAGCCGACCTGCATGCCGGTTTCACATCCGTGCGCGACATGAGCACCCATGGCAACAGTTATGCCGACGTTGATGTGCAGGGCGCCATCAATCGCGGCGAGATTGACGGGCCCCGCGCCCAGGTCTCCACCCGCGGCATCGTCTGGGGTGCGCCGGGCGCCAAGCCGCTGGAGCCGGGCGAAAGCGCGGTGGTCCAGGATGTGGAGGAAGCGCGCGCCGCGGTGCGCGACCAGATCGGTCATGGCGCCGACTGGATCAAGCTGTTTCCTGCCGGCGCCTATTCCTTCGGCGCGGACGGCAAACCCTCCTATGTCGTGACCTATCCCATGCCGGTGCTGCAGGCGCTGATTGACGAGACCCACAAGCTGGGCCGCAAGACTGCCTGCCACGTTTTTGGCGGGGAAGGCCAGAAGAACGCGATTATCGCTGGTTGTGACAGCATCGAACACGCCTTTGGCCTGGACCAGGAACAGGCGGACATGATGGTGGCCAAGCACCTGTCCTACGACCCGACTCTGCAGCGCTATACCGAGCCCTACATGGACGATAACGACGCCAAATCCACCGGCGGCAAGTACCGCATGATCCCGATATTCCAGAATGCCGTGATCCTGGCGTCACACACCAATGGCTTGAAGATCACGGTGGGTAGCGGCGTGGATGGTTCGACCTTCCCGCATGGCACCCAGGCGCTGGAGTTGGTGGCGCTGGTCAAGCAGGCGCATCTCACGTCGGCGCAAGCCATCCGGGCGGCCACCGTCAACAGCGCCGAAGTGCTGGGCTGGCAGGATCGCATCGGCTCGCTGGAAGCGGGAAAATATGCCGACCTGATCGCCGTCCCGGGCAATCCGCTGGCCGACATCACCGAATTGCAGCGCGTGAAATTCGTGATGAAGGGCGGCAAGATCGTGCGCGACGACGCGATCAGCCGCCGGTAAAGGCCCGCACGGTAAAGTACAGGATCGATGGTCCCACCAGGCAACCGACGCCGGTGTGGAACGTCGTGATCAGCGCGCCATAGGGCACCAGCTTGGGATCGGTGGCGGCCAGTCCGCCGGTGACGCCGCTGACCGTGCCCATCAATCCGCCATAGGTCATGGCCGAGCGCGGATTGTTCAGCCCGATAAAAGGCGCGATGAAGGGCGTGCCGATCATCACGATGATCGCCTTCAGCACACCCACGCCGATGCTCAGCGCCATCACCGGCGAGGACGCGCCGAGCGCCGCGCCGGTCACCGGCCCCACAATATAGGTCACGGCGCCCGCGCCGATGGTGGTCAGGCTGACCGCGTCGGTATAGCCATAGAACCGCGCCACCATGACGCCGATGGTGAAGGGGATGATGACACCCAGCGCCAGCGCAAAAGCGCCCAGCAGCCCGGCGCGTTTGGCCTGCACGGTATCTACCTCGAAGGCCGTGGCGACGATGGCGAAGTCGCGCAGCAGGTTGCCGCCGAGCAGCCCGATGCCGGCAAACATGGGAATGTCGGCAATGCCTTTCTGGCCGTGGGTCTCAACGCCGCCCCAATAAGCCAAAGCAAGCCCTGCCAGAATGGCGATGGCCGAGCCATGGATGCGCCCGCCGGTCAGGTATTTCGAGATCAGGTGCGACAGATAAATGATCACGCCTACCAGTGCGAAGGCGGTGACCAGGCCCTGTTTGGTGAGAAGATCGACCAGGAAGCTCATAGCTTCTCCCCCTTGTCGATCCGGCTGATCAGCGCCACCACGCCGGCGCAGGCGGCCACGGTCAGGACGGCGGCGATCACCACCATGGGGCCGCCGCTGGCCGCCGACAGCACGTTCTGCTGCGCCGCCATGGCGACGACGATGGGGATGTACATGGTGGCCCAGAATTCGGTGCCCAGCTTGATCCCGGCCGACAAGGCGCCGCGGTGGGTCAACCAGACCCGTGCCGAGATCAGCAGCACCATGGCGATACCGACACCGCCGACATTGGCCTTGACGTGCAGGGCCACACCCAGAAGGTCGCCCAGCCCCACACCGACCAGGGTGCAGATGGCCAGCAGCGCCACGCCGTAGATTGTCATTTGCATCCCCCGCCGGCACCGGTTGTTCTGTTCAGCCCCGGTCCTGTAGCATTGCCAAAACGCTAGAGCAGCCGTCCGATACAGGCAACATGACCGACAATCTCTTCACCCGCTTTTCGTCGCCCCCATTGCATCGCAACAAGATTTTCCTGGCGCCGCCGGGGCGCGAGACCGTCACATTCGCACAGGCCTTCGACCAGGCGGGGCGCTACGCCCATGTGCTGGCGGCGCACGGCGCCAAGAAGGGCGACCGCGTCGCCGTGCAGGTGGAGAAAAGCGCGGAGAATATCTTTCTCTATCTGGCGTGCTTGCGCGCCGGGCTGGTCTATTTGCCGCTCAACACCGGCTATACCGCCAGCGAGCTCAGCTATTTCATCGGCGATGCCGAGCCATCGATCTTCGTCTGCGCCCCGCGCGATCTGGAGACGCTGACCGGAATTTTCGGCGGCACGGTTCTGACCCTGGGCGATGACGGCAAAAGCGGCAGCCTGCTGGAGGAAGCCTCAAATCAATCGCCGGATTTCCCCGATGCCGTTCTGGGCAAGGATGATCTGGCCAGCATTCTTTATACCTCCGGCACGACCGGCGTTTCCAAAGGTGCCATGCTGACCCATGGCAACCTGTGGTCCAATGCGCAAGTGCTGCGCCAGCTCTGGCGCTTCAGCCATGATGACGTGCTGCTGCACGCTTTGCCGATCTTCCACATCCACGGTCTGTTCGTGGCGACCAACATCTGTCTGGCATCGCGGGCCTCCATCATCCTGCTGCCGAAATTCGACATCGAGGAAATCTTCCGCGCGCTGCCCGCCGCCTCGGTGATGATGGGGGTGCCGACCTTCTATGTCCGGCTGCTGCAGGATCCGCGCCT
>CANBZE010000298.1 GCA_947373775.1 Alphaproteobacteria bacterium | reverse complement strand
CCGGCGATCCTGTCCTCGGTGGGCTGCTATCATTTCGAGGGGCGCGGGGCGCAACTCTTCGCTATTGTGGACGGGGATTATTTTTCGGTGCTGGGCCTGCCGCTGCTGCAGGTGCTGGCCCAATTGCGCAAGGAAGGCGTCTTGGCGTCATGAGCCTGACGGGAAAAGCAAAACTCGCCGGCGTGATCGGCTGGCCCGTCAGCCATTCGCTGTCGCCGGTGCTGCATGGCCATTGGCTGGAGGAATACGGCATTGACGGCGCGATGGTGCCGCTGGCGGCGAGGCGTGAAGACTTCGCCGCAGTGATCGAAGGCGTACGCCGCGCCGGTTTCAAAGGCGTCAATGTCACGGTGCCGCACAAGGAGTCTGCCTTCGCCATCGCGCACACGGTGGATGCGGCGGCGCAAGCTGCGGGCGCAGCCAACCTTCTGGTCTTCACGGACGGAAAAATCGAAGGCCGCAATACCGACAGTGTCGGCCTGATGGAATCCTTGCGCGAAAATATCGGCCCGCTGAACGGCAAGGGCGTGGTGCTGCTGGGGGCGGGCGGCGCGGCGCGGGGCGCTCTGCTGGCGCTGGAAATGCTGGGCGCAGGCAGCATTCATCTGCTCAACCGCGATGCCCATCGCGCCAAGACCCTGGCATCCTCTCTGGCGCCGCATGTGAAGGTGCCGGTGTATCCGGGGTCGCTGGACGATTGGAAAAATGTTGCCGGTAACGCCGCGCTGCTGGTCAATTCAACCAGCGCCGGCATGGGCTCCAATCCGCCGCTGGATATCGATCTGGGCGCGCTGCCGAAGAGCGCCGCCGTCTGCGATATCGTTTACAACCCGCTGGAAACCAGGCTGCTGAAAGACGCTGCGGCGCGGGGCCACAAGACCATCGATGGCCTGGGCATGTTGCTGCATCAGGCCGTGCCGTCCTTCCAAGCCTTTTTCGGTGTCCGGCCGGCGGTCACGCCGGCCCTGCGCAGGGCGCTGGTGAAGGTGCTGGGTGGCTAAGCCTTTTGTCATCGGCCTGACCGGCTCGATCGGCATGGGCAAAAGCGAAACCGCAAAACTGTTCGCTGCTGAAGGCATTCCGGTATTCGATGCCGACGCCGTGATCCATGAACTGTATGCCGGCGAGGCGGCTGCGATGATCGAAGCCGCCTATCCCGGCACCACCAAATCCGGTGTGGTGGATCGCGCAGCGCTGTCCAAATCCCTTGCTGGCGATCCGGGCGCGCTGGCGCGGCTGGAAGATCTTATGCATCCCCTGGTGGCCGAGCGGCGCGAGCAGTTCCTGGCGGCGGCGGATGCGCCCATCGTGCTGCTGGATATTCCGCTGCTGCTGGAAACCGGCGCCAAGGTGGATGCCGTGGTGGTGGCCAGCGCCCCAGAAGCGGTGCAGCGCGCGCGGGTGTTGGCCCGCCCCGGCATGAGCGAAGCCAAATTCGAGGCGCTGAAAGCCCGCCAGATGAGTGACGGTGAAAAGCGTGCACAGGCCCATTATGTCGTGGTCACCGACAAGGGCTTGGATCACGCCCGCGAACAGGTGAAAATGATACTCGCTGACGTGCGGGCCAAATTAGATGCGTGAGATCGTCTTCGATACCGAAACCACCGGCTTTGAGCCGGGCGACGGCCACCGTATCGTGGAAGTCGGCTGTGTTGAGTTGATGGATCACATTCCCACCGGCCGCACCCTGCAGTTCTACCTCAACCCCGAGCGCGACGTTCCCATTGAGTCCCAGCGGGTGCATGGCCTGTCGAACGAGTTTCTGGCCGACAAGGCGCTGTTCGCCCATGTGGTGGAAGAATTCCTGGAATTTCTGGGTGACGCGCCGCTGGTGATCCACAATGCCAGCTTCGACATCAAGTTCATCAATGCCGAGCTGGAGCGGGTCAGCCGCCCGCGCATTCCCCTGTCGCGCGCCATCGACACCATCGAAATCGCCAAGCGCAAGATTCCGGGCGCGCGCTATTCACTGGACGAATTGTGCAAGCGTTTCGGTGTGGACCTGTCGGCCCGCACCAAGCATGGCGCGCTGCTGGACGCCCAGCTGACGGCGGAAATCTACCTGGAGCTGATCGGCGGCCGCCAGCGCGGCTTGATGCTGGCCCCGGTGGAAATCGCGGCGGCGCAAGGCGCAGAACAAGTGCGTGCCGCGCGCCAACGGCCCATCAAGCTGGCATCGCTGACCACAGCGGCGGAGTTGGAAATCCACGCCGCCTTCGTCGCCAAGGAGTTAGGGGACAAAGCTCTTTGGAACGCCTAGTGGCATGTATTTAATGCGGCTCTCGCTCACGCGAACGCCGCGTGGCGACAAAGCATTGTGGAACAACTGACCGTTAAGCCGTGCCCTGCGGGGCGCTGGTCGCCTGGGACACGCGCGCCTGGTAGAGCTGCATGAAGTCGATCGGCTCGATCATCAGGGGCGGCATGCCGCCGTCGCGCACCACGTCCGACACGATGCGGCGCACAAACGGGAACAGCATGTGCGGCGCCTGGATCAGCAGGATCATCTGCTGGGTGGCGGTGTCCACCACATTGGTCAGGCGGAAGATGCCGGCATAGGCGACTTCCAGCAGGAACAGCGCCTTGCCGTCATTCTTGGCGTCGACGCGGATCTTCAGTTCGACCTCGAACATGTCCTGTTCGGCTAGGCGCGCGGCGTTCAGGTCCACCGCCAGTTCGATCTGCGGGCGGTCCGCGATATTGGCGGTGGCGCCGGGATTTTCGAAGGACAGGTCCTTGATGTACTGGCCCACCACCTGGAGGTTGGGCATGCCCGGATTGGTGGGCGCGGGGGTTCCTTCGTTGCTCATGGCGATCTCGCTGTAATTTCGGCCAAAAAAATTGGGAAAAGGGCGCTACCATGGATCGCGCGCGGCTGACAAGCGAAGCGGTCCGCGACGTGTGCCAAAAGGCGCTTTTCAGGCCCGTTTGCGGGGGTTAGGGTCGCCCCTGGGCGGGACGGCCATAAACAAGGTTCCTGAAATGCCGGATTCGCAGACATTGGTTCTTCTGGTCGCCGCCATGGTGGCGGGGGTCGTTTGTTTTCGGCTCTATAGCGTGCTGGGCCGCCGCACCGGCCACGAACCGCCGCCGCAGGCAGTCTCGGCACCGCAGGCCCAGAGCGCCCTGCAGCCGCCGGTGCAACCGGTGCAGACCTCCAACGGCATCCTGGAAATCCAGATCGCCGATCCCGCGTTCGACACGCCCAAGTTTCTCACCGGCGCACGCGATGCCTATGCCCAAATCGTGAATGCGTTCGCCGCCGGCGACCGCGACACCCTGCGTCCGCTTCTGTCGCCCGACGTCTTCGCCGCATTCGATGCCGGGATCACGGCGCGCACCGCGCCCGCTGCGCAATTCGTGAAGCTTGCCGATGCGCGCATTGCGGGTTCGGCGCTGCATGGACGGGACGCGGAAATCACCGTCACTTTCACCGCCGAATTCGCCAGCGGGACCGTGATCGATGTGTGGACGTTCGAGCGCAACCTGAATTCCACGGACCCCAACTGGGTGCTGGTGGCGACCTCCGGCGATGTCCCGGAATAGGCAGCTTCTTCTTTTGGCCTTGCTGGCGCTTGCGGGCTGCACCAGCCCGCCGCCGCCGCAAACCCAAACGGCTTCCAGCCTGCATCTGTCGCGCGTCCGTTTTTCCGATCTGCCGGAC
>CANBZE010000297.1 GCA_947373775.1 Alphaproteobacteria bacterium | reverse complement strand
TCCAGCCTTCGCCCGCCAGCGCACTGGACGCCTGCACGGCTTCGTCCAGCGCCTTTTGGGCCGCTTCATCGTCGGCGATCAGGTCTTTCAGCCGTTCTTCCAGCCCGCGCATGCGGGTGCGGGCGCGGCCCTCGGGTCCGCGAATCCAGCGCCGTAGCTCCGCCATCTCGCGGCCCGACAGGGACGCGGAGAAACCGCTGTCAGCGGCATCGAACAGGTGATGGCCTTCGTCGAAGACATAACGCAGTCGCCGCTCGTTGGGTGTGTCGGTGGTCTCGTCTGTGCTCAGCCAGTCCGCGCTCGCCTGCGCGATTACTAGCGCATGGTTGGCGACCACGATGCTGGCGTGGCGGGCGCGGCGGATGGCGCGCTCGATAAAGCAGATGCGGTAATGGGGGCAGGCAGCATAGATGCATTCGCCGCGCCGGTCGGTGACGGTGGACAGCGGCATGGTGGCGGCCAGGAAGGCGGGAAAGCCCACACCAGACAAGTCGCCGTCGGTGCCCGACGCAATCCAGCGCGCGATCAGGCCCAGCGCCACGCTGCGTGGGCCTGGCGCCAGCGCCGTGCGCTTGGCGGCTTCTTCAAAGTTCAGCAGGCAGAGATAATTTTCGCGGCCCTTGCGCACCACCGCCTTTTCGGCGCGCTCCACCGGATCGGGCCACAGATGGGCGATCTCCTGCACGATCTGGCGTTGGAGATTGCGCGTGTAAGTGCTGATCCACAGGCCAGGCCCGTTCTTCTCTGCCCACACGCTGGCGGGCGCCAGATAGCCAAGGGTCTTGCCGGTGCCGGTGCCCGCTTCCACCAAAGCGACGCGCGGCGCGCCGGCCTGTTGGCGCGGGCCGAAGGCGTAGGTCGCCGCATCGCTATAGGCAGCCTGTTGCGGCCGCGCGACACCAACCATGCGCGACAGCCGCTCTCGGGCTTCGGCGGGTTCTACCGCCTCGGTGCCCGGATCGCCCACCGGCGCTTGGTCTTCCCATTGCGCCAGACCGCGCCAGGCTTCCAGTCCCGCGATGGGCGAGCCGTGCGGCACGTCACCGACGATTGATTTCAGCAGTGGCGCCCAGCGCCATCCCGCCCGGTCCAGGGTGCCGACCAGCGGGGCCAGCGCCTCACGCACATCCTGCGGCCGGCCCGCCACTTCTTCCAGCAAGGTGCGGGCGATGGCATGCAGCGCCTGGGCCGATTGCTCCGGCGTCTGCGGCGCGGCCAGCCCCAGCGCGCGCGAAAGGCCCAGCGCGCTGGGAACGAAAGGCAGGCCGGGGCGCACAAAGGCGAACAGCTCCAGCACGTCGAACAGCATGGTCTCGGCGCGCACGCCCAGGCGCCCGGCAACGAAGCCGCCATGCGCCACCAGCACATCGCCCGTTTCGAACAGCGGCTGCGCATCGCGCAGGGCGATGCGCTCGGCTGTGCCATCAGCGCGCGCGATCGCGGCACCGGGCTGCGCCGGGACAAGGGCAATGAGAGAGGACAGCGATTCCATGGGCGCGCGATCATGCGATGCGGCGCGTCGGAACTCGACTCTTTTAAGCGGCGTCCGGGTAGAGGTGGATCAGCGCCTGTCTCGCGCGGATATGTTCGCCGACCACGATCTGGGCGGCGTTGCGCAATTCATGGTGATTTTCACCTTCGCGCGCCATGCGGGCAAAGTCCCGCGCCGCCTGGGTGATGGCGGCCAGGCCCAGCCCACCGGCCGCACCCGTGATATCCTGCGCCAGCCGTCCGGCCTCGTCCCATTTTTCCTCGCTACAGGCCACGGCCAGCGCATCGGTCAGCTGCTCGGCGGTGACGATGTAGCATTGCAGGATTTCCACCAGGGTCTTCACACCCACCGATTTCTCAAGGGTGCTGAAGATGACCGGATCGATGGCGGCGGGAGTTTCGGCTTCTCCGTCCTCGCCTTCATGCTGGTTTACCTCTGCCAAGGCGCGGTAGAGCTGCGCCGCTTCCAGTGGCCAGCGCAATACCAGGTCGGTGGTGGCCGGCGCCCGGTCGCCGCGCAGCAGCACCGCCAGCAGCGGCGCTTTCACACCGGGCGAGGCGGCCAGCATGTCGGCATCGCTGGCGCCGGTGATGATGGCGTCGAAGCTTTCCTTGCCGGCGCGTTCCGCCGCGTCGGCCATGCTGCTGGCGCGCACCACATGGTTGCCGAAAGGCTCCAGGAGGTTGGCCAAGGTGTCGGCCACCGCCGGGATGCGGGTAAACAGCAGCAGGGTAAGCCCTGCGGGCGCGGCAAACTGGCCTTCATCGCCGCGGGCCGTGCCGCTGACGGTGCCGGAAACCGGCAGGGTGAAGAAGAACTGGGCGCCTTCACCCGGCTTGCTGGTGAAATCGATTTCGCCGCCCGCCTGTTCGATAACGCGCTTGGCCACGGCCAAGCCGAGGCCCGCGCCCTGTTCCTTGCGCGCATAGGAACTGTCGCCGGGGGTGAAGGGCTTGAACAACAGGTGGGCGATGCCTTCGGGTACGCCCAATCCGGTGTCGGTGACGCAGAAGCGCACCGAGCGGCCGTCATCGGTTTCCTCCAGGCGGATTTCCACCAGGCCCCGCTCGGTGAATTTGAGCGCGTTGTCCGTGAGCTTGAGCAGCGCCTGGCGAACCTTGCGCGGATCGGCCGCGACGCGCGGCAATGTGTTGGGTGCACTCAAGGTAAGGCGCAAGCGCTTTTCCCAGGCCCGCGGCTGCAAGAGGCGGGCGACCGAGCGCGCGGCTTGCGCGGGATCGCAATCCTCGTCTTCCAGCTGATCGATGTCATCGCGGGTCAGCGCGATGACGTCGTCGATCAGGGTCTGAAGACCGCGGCCCGCCTGCAGCATGACTTTCACGTGATCGCTCTGCTGCTTGGGCATTTCGGCCCGCTCCAGCAATTGCGCCATGCCCAGCAGCGCATTCAGCGGCGTGCGCAGTTCATGGGAGATGTTGGCGATGAAGGCGGATTTGGCATGGGCGCTGGCTTCGGCGGCGTCGCGGGCGTGCAGCGCATCGCCTTTCTCGCGCTGAAGGCGGATGACCAGCTCGCCATTCTCGCTCCGCAGATGCAGGCTTTCATCCAGCAGCCGCGCCATGCCGGCGCAATAGCTGACCAGCACGCAGGCAAACAGCACGCAGAGGATGGCGGCACAGTCGGCATACAGCCCGCCCTGCCACAGCAGCAGGCCGACCAGCGGGCCCAGCGCGAAGACGGTGTGCACCAGATAGGCGGGGCGATAGGCCGAGCGGGCGATGAACTCCGTCGCCGTCATCCCCAGGAAGGCCAGCGCCAGATAGGCCTGGGCGGGGAAGGAATCCCATACAAACCAGAACAGCGCCGCCACGCCCCAGGTGGCGCCGGAAATTGCCGAGACGAAGGTGTAGCGCCGCGCCCAGAAGCGCGGATCGCTGAGCTTTGTCCCATTTTCTCGCGGGCGTTGCTTGTAGGCGGTGGTGAGCTGTTCGGCGGCGATGACGACGGCGAGCTGCAACAGCAGCGGCATCAGCGGCAGGACGGAGGCGGTATGGCCCGCGATCAGGGTGGCGGGGACGCACAGGATGGCAAAGGGCAGGGACAGATAATGGCGCCCCAGCGCGTACAGGACATCGATGCGCCCGGCGAATACCGGATCGGCTCGATTTTCCTGTGGCGGAATTTCAACAGACATTGCGCAAATCCTTGCCGCAGCTT
>CANBZE010000296.1 GCA_947373775.1 Alphaproteobacteria bacterium | reverse complement strand
GCAAGCTCAAAGCTGTGCCGGGTGTCACCCGCGCCGCCCCCATTGTGGATGGCCAGGTGATGGCCACCCAGAACAGCGTCAATGCCGGTGTCTATATCCGCGGCATGCGCGCCGCCGATCTGGCCGGCCTGGGTGATGTCGCACGCACTTTGACGCCGGGCGCGCTGAAGGCGTTTGCCGGCGAAGACACCGTGATCATCGGCCAGGGCTTGGCGCAGCGGCTGGGCATCAGGCGCGGCGGCTCCATAACCTTGATTGCGCCCAAGGGCGATGTGACGCCGTTCGGCTCCACGCCCCGCATCAAGACCTATCTGGTGGCGGGTGTCTTCAAGATCGGCAACTCGGCCTATGACGGCGGCTTTGTCTTTATGCCGCTGGAAGAGGCGCAGCTTTTCTTCAACACGGGCGACGGCGTTACCGGCATCGAAGTGATGCTCAATGATCCGGAAGCCGACATCGCCCTGCTGCCGGCGTTGGGCAAGGCGGCGGGGCCGACGATGCGCACCGTGCCGTGGCAGGACCTCAACAGCGCCTTCTTCGAGGCCATCCAGGTCGAGAGCAATGTGATGTTCCTGATCCTGTCGTTGATCATCCTGGTGGCGGCGCTGAACATCGTGTCGGGCCTGATCATGCTGGTGAAGGACAAGTCGGCCGACATCGCCATTCTGCGCACCATGGGCGCCACCCGCGGCGCGGTGATGCGCATCTTCTTCATTTCCGGCGCCAGCATCGGGGTGTCGGGCACGGTGATCGGCTTTGTCATCGGCGTGTTGTTCTGCGCCAATATCGAGAATATCCGCCAGGGCCTGAGCAAGCTGACCGGCACCACCCTGTTCGATCCCACCGTCTATTTCCTCTCGCGCATGCCGGCCGAAATGGCGCCCATGCAGGTTGCGTCGGTGGTGGTGATGGCGCTGGTGCTGACGTTCCTGGCCACGCTCTATCCGTCGTGGCGCGCCGCCAGGCTCGATCCGGTCGAGGCGCTTCGCTATGAGTGAAGTCCTGAAGCTGGACACCATCACCCGCCACTACCGCGAGGGCGAGGGGCAGCTGGAAGTGTTCAGCGGCCTTTCCATGTCCCTGAAGGCCAGCGAGATCGTGGCGCTGGTTGGCCCGTCAGGCGCGGGCAAGTCCTCGTTGCTGCATATCGCGGGATTGCTGGAAGCGCCGACCAGCGGCGAAATCCTGATCGCCGGCGCCGCCACGTCGAAACTCAATGATGCCGAGCGCACCAAAATCCGCCGCGAGACCATCGGCTTTGTCTATCAGGCCCATCACCTGTTGCCGGAATTCGATGCGCTGGAAAATGTCGTGCTGCCCCAGATGATCGCCGGCAAGAGCCGCGCCGAAGCGGTGACCGAAGCCACGCGCCTGCTGGGTGTGTTGGGGCTGGGCAAGCGGCTGACTCACCGGCCCTCGCAGTTGTCCGGCGGCGAACAGCAGCGTGTGGCTATCGCCCGCGCCCTGGCCAACAAGCCGCGCCTGCTGCTGGCCGATGAGCCCACCGGCAACCTTGATCCCAAGACTTCGGGCGGGGTGTTCGATGCGCTGATCGCCATCACGCGGAGCGAAGGCCTGGCGGCGCTGATCGCCACCCACAATTTCGAACTGGCGTCACGGATGGATCGCGCGTTGCTCCTGCATCAGGGCAAGCTGATCGAAGGCACACAGCTCCCGCGTTAACTTTTGAAGCCGTCAGAAGTTAACAGCGTCATTTTTCCGCGGAACGAATGAAACTGATCCGTGTGCGGAGGCTTGTCTTCGCATGACGTATCAACGAGATCCCGCATATTGGTCCCAAGCCGTCGCATACCACGGCAATTCGATCATGATTTGTTCTTGTGTTCTGAGTGGAACCAAAGTAGAACAAAACTCAACCAAGCGGGAGAATGTGATCATGTGGGCCAAGGATGCAGCGGCGGGCGCGGGACTTATTCTTTTCATGGTGACGGCCTTTGTGCTGGCCAGCGGCGCCCATGCCGTGATGAGTCAGGCCGGCATCTGATCGCTGTGGATAGGGGCCGTCCGGCGCCCCATCCGGGGCGCGGGCAGGCGATACTGGGCCCCTGAATCCTGATCCTGGATCCCGTCATGGCCGCCTTCGTCCATCTGCGCGTCAAGAGCGCCTATTCGCTGCTGGAGGGCGCGGTGCGCCCCAGCGAGATGGTCGAACTGGCGCGGGACGCCGGAACCCCGGCGATGGCCGTTACCGACAACAACAACCTGTTCGGGGTCTTCGAGATCTCCGACACCCTGGCCAAGGGCGGCATTCAGCCGATCGTCGGCGCGATGCTGTCGGTGGAAATCGCCGTCCGCAATCCCCTGCAGACCGGATCGCGCAAGAAGCCGCCTCATGTCGCCCTCCTGGTGCAGAATGAGGTGGGCTATCAGAACCTCACCAAGCTTTTGTCCGCCGCCTATCTGGATGTGGAGGCCGGTGACTGGCCGCATGTAAAGGTGGAGAAGCTGTTCGCCCATGCCGAAGGCCTGATCCTCCTGACCGGGGGACCGGGCGGGGTGCTCAACCAGCCGATCGTCGAAGGCCAGCGCGATGCGGCCGATGCGATCCTGGAAAAATTCGCCGGCGCCTTTGCCGGACGGCTTTATATCGAACTGCAACGCCACGGTCTGCCCGAAGAGCGCGCCGCCGAGGATGTGCTGCTGGACATGGCCTATACCCGCGGCCTGCCGCTGGTCGCCACCAACGATGTGCATTTCGGCAAGGCCAAGATGTATGAGGCCCATGATGCGCTGCTGTGCATCGCCGACGGCGCCTTTGTCAGCCAGGACGACCGGCGCCGCTTGACGCGTGAGCATCGCTTCAAGACCGCGTCAGAGATGCAGGTGCAGTTCTCCGACCTGCCCGAAGCGATCGAGAATACGGTGGAGATCGCGCGCCGCTGCGCCTTCCGGCCTATGAAGCGCAAGCCCATTCTGCCGGTGTTCGTGCCGGAGTCCGGCAAGACCGCGGAAGAGGAATTGAAGGCGCAGGCCGTGGAAGGACTGGCGCGCCGCCTCTCCGTGTCCAAGCTGTTCGCCGAGCGCAAGGTTTACGATGAGCGGCTGGACTATGAGCTGGGCATCATCAACCGCATGGGCTTTCCCGGCTACTTCCTGATCGTGTCCGACTTTATGAAATGGACTCGCGGGCAGGGCATTCCGGTCGGCGTACGCGGTTCGGGTGCTTCCTCGCTGGTCGCCTGGGCGCTGGACATCACCAACCTGGACCCATTGCGCTTCGGGTTGTTCTTCGAGCGTTTCCTCAATCCCGAACGCCTGTCCATGCCCGACTTCGATATCGATTTCTGCCAGGAGCGGCGCGACGAAGTCGTGCGCTATGTGCGCGGCAAGTATGGCCATGACCGGGTGGCGCAGATCATGGCGCTGGGAAGCTTGCAGGCACGCGCCGCGGTGCGCGATGCCGGCCGCGTCTTGCAGATGCCGCTGGGTCTGGTGGACCGCATCGCCAAGCTGATCCCCAATCCGCCCGGCAAATCCATTTCGCTCAAGGAAGCGGTGGAAAGCGAGCCCCGCCTGCAGCAGATCGCCGAACAGGAGCCCATCGCCCAGCGCCTGTTCGAAATCACCGAGAAGATCGAAGGTCTGTACCGCCACGCCTCCACCCATCCCGCCGGCGTGGTGATCGGCGACCGGCCGCTGGACGAGATATTGCCGCTGTA
>CANBZE010000295.1 GCA_947373775.1 Alphaproteobacteria bacterium | reverse complement strand
TGAGGCGTGCCAGGCCAACTGGACGCCGGTGCCCGCCGCGGCCACGGCCAAGCCGCTGGGCCAATGGACCATCATCCGCGGCGAAAACGGCCAGGGCCAGTGGGTCTATCGCGGCAAGCCGGTCTACACGCTAGTGGGCGACCCACCTTACGCGCCCAAGGGCGACGGCAAGGAAGACGGCAAGTGGCACCTGTTGCCGTATGAGAAATGACTAGCGCGGTGTGTTGACGCTGACCCGCTGGGATTTTTCCGGCGGGGGACCCGGTTCCGGGTCTTCGGGCATGCCCACCAGCGGCATGCCAACTTCATCCACCTTCCAGGCATAATGCGGGCGATCCAGCATCTTGAGGAAATACGCCTTGCTGGGAAGTTCCTGGATGATGCGCTCCAGCCGCGGCGCCTGCGCCTCGGTGGTGCCGGGCGGCACGTCCTGGATGATGCGCGTCGAGGTGGACTTGATCAGCGCGGCTGCGGTCGCCGCAAACGAAGCCTTGCGCCATTCCTCCGCCACCAGCCCCTGGATGCCTACGGGGCGGTTTGGGTCGGGGTCCACCACAAAAGCGGGCTGGGCGGTGATGCGATAGGCGGTGGAGATGCCCATGACGCGCCCCGTCGCCGGATCCTTCATGCCGTCGGCGTTGCGCCGGAGCGCATAATAAAGCGCGATGGCGTCTTCATGCTCGCGCACGCCCTGTTCGGCGCCGGACTGGGAAAAAGTGTTCTGGCTGTAAAGATCGCGCCAGTCGCGATAGCCGGCCACGATGCCGCCCAACGTGCCATCCGGCATCATCGCCAGCCGCAGCTTGCCTTTGCGGAAAAACGCGTCGCCGGTCTGATCATAAATCCAGGCGATGCGCGGCATGTGGATTTCCGCCACCTGCTCGGTATCCACCACGCCGTCGCGGATCTTCGCTTTCAGCCGCGCATATTGCGTGGTGCGCGGCAGGCGGTAGGAATAATCCACCGCCACGTTGTTGCGCGCATCCTTGACGATCTTGTCGGGGGAATAGCCGATCTCCACCACCGCATTGTCGTCATTCATGGGGTCCTTGGTGCCGGAAATGCGGACCACGATGGTGAACAGCCCATCCAGCATCTTGTCGTTGGAGCGCAGGAACAAAGTGGCGTTGCCATGCCCGCGCCAGGGCGCATCGCAGCCCCATGCGCGATAGAGCGCATTGTCCACGCCTTTCTCGCCATCCGGACTGGTGAAACCGGTATTGATGTTGCCGTCCAGGTTCAGCCCTTCGGAAATCCGCCCCGTCACTTCCGGCTGGCCGGTGTCCTCGGCGGCGAAGGGATTCACATAGGTCTCGATCCCGCGTCTCCAGCCGCGATAGGAAATCGCCCGGCCCCAGATGCTGAAGCGGGTGGTGGCGGGGCCGGGGACTTTTTCCAGGCCGGGCGGAACCGCGATCTTCTCGATGTCGTCCTGCCGGCGCCATTTCTGGCGCATCAGCGCCTGCTTGACGTAATCGGGATTGGAGAAATGGGTGGTGCTGCCGTGCGGGCAATCCGCGCCCGGCTCGACCTCGCCGGCGCGGGTGAAACCGGCGCGGCCGCCATAATGGAAAGCAAACTCGTAGGTGCCCACGACATAGCCGCGCGTCCAGGGCGCGGCATCAGCGGCGCCTGTACCGATCAGCAGCGCGGCAAGCCCGGCAAAGGCAGAGGCACGCCAAATCATGGATCACCCTCTCTCGCTTATTGAGCCAGAGCCGAGCGGGACTGGCAACCGTCAGCGCAGCGCCTGGACGTCCGCTTCCGTGACTTTGCCTTTGTAATGATTGCCGAAATGGCTGCGGACATAATTCACCACATCGGCCACCTGCCCGTTGGTGAAATGGCCGCGGAACGGCGGCATGCCCCGATGGCCGTTCATCACCATGGACAGGACATAGCCGGACTCCGCCAGCTTCGAATTTCCGGCCAGCGCGGGATAGGTGCCTGCGCCGGACGCGCCCTTGGCATCGGCCATGTGACAGCCCTGGCAGACCCCGCGATAGACCGCTTCGCCGCCCTGCATGGCGAACGGCGCGCCGCGCATGTCGGGCGTGTCGGCGGCGGAGGCCGGAAGTGCCATCAGCAACATCGCAAAGCAAAGTGTGCGCATCATGGCTGCACCACGCTCATTGCATCACTCTGGCGTGCAGCCGCGTGATCGCATCCAGCGCCGAAGTGACCGAGCCTTCCTGCCATCCCGGCAGGCGCGAGGCATGCTCGCTG
The DNA here is from genome assembly GCA_947373775.1 of Alphaproteobacteria bacterium. The sequence goes on along the minus strand of CANBZE010000295.1, from coordinate 1,483 downwards.
GCCAGCAGGATGCGGCCGTCCAGGGCGCAGAGATTGTTGTAGTGCTGGTCGCGGGCTTCATCGGTCCAGGCGCCCTGGCAGCCCATCGCCCAGGGCACGCGATGCCACGCCACCGCCACGCCATTCTCGAACTCTGCCGGATATTGCGGATGGATCTGGGCGCCGTCGCGCAGTGCATCCTGGATGCGCTCCTGCGGCGATTTCGAAGCCGCCAGGTAAGCCGGACGCCCGAAGGTGTACGCGCCCAGCAGCACACCCTTGCCCGCCGAATAATAATCCCACATCGGATAGCTGATGGTGGTGCTGGGCAGGCTGGTATAGGTGATGCCGCCGTAAATCTGTTCGTCTTCCTCCCAGAAGCGGCGCTTGAACTGCAGTCCCACCTTCACCGCCGCCAGATAGGGCAGCTGGTCGATCGCCGCCTTCATCGGCGCGCCGACATTCATCGGGATCTGGGCCAGGATGGGCGTGGGAATGGTGCAAAGACACCACCCAGCGCGCGCGGTGCGGGGCGCTCCGCCATTGCGGCTGTCGATATAGGTGGCGGTGACGCCCTTCCCGTCCTGGCGGATGTCCGTCACCTTGCAATTATATTCAATCAGCGGTCCCAAATTGGCGCCCATCGCCTTGCCGATCGTCCCCATGCCGCCCCTGGGCTGGAAGATGGTGCTTTGCAGTTCGTAATTGTGGCCCGACCCGATGGCCGACCACAGGCCGGAGCGGAGCAGATCGCTGAGAGCCGAAGGCTCGGACGGCACCGGCACCGATTTGATGCCGCCGCCGGGATCGACGTCAAAGCCACGCCGCATCGAACTGGCGATGCCCTTCTTGTATTCGTAATTGCCGTCCAGCGCGCCCCAGCCTTGCAGCGCCTGCATCAGGATTTCGCGATCTTCCTTGCTGACGGCCTGGTCCAGCGCGCTCTGTCTGGTGCTCTTGGCCAGCAACTCGGCGACATGGCCGTGGAAATCGGCCTGTATCTTCCGGTAACGCTGCGGCTTGCCGCCATTCGCGTTCGGGGAATGGACATAGGCGTTGTAGTTGACCTGGATGAAAGGCTCCATCGCCACGCCCATGCGGCGGGCATAATGCAGGATGCCGCGATGATGGAAGGGCAGCCGCCAGGGACCGGGATTGAGATACTGGCCGGGATCGAACTGGACATGCTGGGTGGCGCCGCCCAGCTCGGTATAGCTGTCGCCGCCATAGAGCGACCAGTTTCGCCCACCGGGCCGGCCGTTATATTCCAGCACCTGCACCTTATAGCCGGCGTCGCGCAGCTCCATCGCCGCCACCATGCCCGCAATCCCTGCGCCAAGGATAAGCACGCTGCTGCCCGCCGGCGGGCGCGACAGCTTGATCGGGCCTTCGAAGCTGGAGCCTTCCGCATACCCCAGCTCGGTCATGGCGTGGTACATGGCGGCGCTGCCGGCCACCACGCCGATCATCTGGAACAGGGAGCGGCGGCTGGGCGCGGTCACGG
>CANBZE010000294.1 GCA_947373775.1 Alphaproteobacteria bacterium | reverse complement strand
GGAGATCCCTGGGATGGTCACAGCGCACTGGACGCGGTGGAGATCATGGACGTGGCGATGAATTTCCGGCGCGAGCATCTGCCGCTTTCGGCGCGCACCCATTATGTGGTCAGCAATGGCGGCGGCCAGCCCAATATCGTGCCGGGCGTGGCCTCGGTCTGGTATTATTTCCGCGACCACACCTTCGACACGGTCAAATCGCTTTTCGAGATCGGCAACAAGACCGCCGACGCCGCGGCCATGGCGACCGACACGACCGTCGAGCACAAGTTGCTGGGCTTTGCCGCACCGAACTACGGCAACAAACCGCTGGCCGAGCTGGCCATGGTCAATATCCAGGCCGTCGGCATGCCGAAATGGACCGCTGACGACCAGGCTTTCGCCAAGCTGGTGCAGGAAACGCAAGTGCGCAAAGTCGAACCGCTGCGCGACAAGGTCACGCCCCTGAAGGTGCCGGTGGAAGAAAAGACGCCCACCGGCGGCGGCTCGGACGACATTGGCGACATCATGTGGACTGTGCCGACCATCACCGTCCGCTATCCGTCCAACATACCCAACATGATCGGCCATAATGTGACTTCGGCGATGGCGATGACCACGCCCATCGCCCACAAGGGCGCGGTGGCGGGCGCCAAGGCGGTGGCCATGACGGTGCTCGACCTGATGACGACGCCGGACGAACTGGTCAAGGCGAAACAATTTTTCGATACCGACCAGCAAAAATATGACCATTACAAGCCGCTGGTATCGGCCACCGATGTGCCCGCCATCCACATCAATGACGATTACATGCGAACCTATCGGCCGCTGATGGAGCCCTATTATTTCGACTCCAGGAAGTACGACACCTATCTGGATCAGCTGGGCATCAAATATCCGCATCCCCCGACGGGCGGCATTCGCAAGTCGGCACCATCATCCGGCGCGCGCCCCAATTCCAGTTCGGGCGGCTGACGGTCAGTCTCCCGCGCCGGTGCCGGCCTGGAAGTAGAGGACCTGGCCTTCCTTGCTGCGCGAGGTTATCGCCATGCGAATGCTTTTTCCGCTGTTGGGGCGGCTGGTGGCGCGGTGCCACCGTTCCTCGCTTGCATGGATCACGTCACCCCGCTCGCCATGGACCAGCCCGACGCCGGAGATCAGCACGTCAACCTGGCCGTAAACATCGACCCAGGCCTCCGCCATGTTGGCGTGAAAATGGCCCCAGTTGGTGGAGGGCGGAAGTTGGGTGATGCTGGAATCCGGATGCAGGTTGGCGTTGGTATGGCCATCGTACAGGAAGCGCTCACCCGTGCGCTCCGACGCGCCATAGGCGTCAACATCGAAGAACGGCACGTTGAGTGAATCATAGCCGCCGGTGGAAGTAATCTTGGCCTTGATATAAGTGTAACCCTTGCGCGGCGACGGCGTTTCGCTTTCCGGATAGGAAGGGGCCTGCCCGGCCGGCGTTATGCGGAAAAACACAGCGGGCTCGTTGCCGACAGCTTCCATGCAATAGGACAGGCGGGGCGCCACATTGAATGCCCAGCCCTTGGGCAAAATTCTGGGCTCCTGGCCGTCAATGGTGACCTTGACCTGGCCGCCATAGACCCAGCCGAACACCCGGTCATCGGCGTAGAACATGCACTTGGCCTTCTCGCCCGGCGCCATCGAGATGTAATGGCCATCGAAATCAGGGGTCAGCAGCACCGGCTGGTCCCAGCTTGGCTTGCCCTGATGCGCCTTCAGGATGTCGGCGATATGCCAGATCGGCTTGTTGGGTCCGCGATAGGGCGTTTCCGGGGTCTTCTGCGCCGCCCAGACGATGCGCGGCGGGCCATCCTCGCGACCGGGGGCAGACCACCAATTCGTCTGAGGGGCGCGGGCGGTTTGAGACCAGGCAGGATTGCCCGCCAATATCAGCCCGGCCGCAATCAATAGTGCCTTGTTGGACCGCATCGCTCCCCCGATTATGCCTGAAGTATCTTGCTAAAGCCCGGAAACCGCACTTGACTGGCAATGCCTTTATAATCCTGTCCCTCTGGAAATCGAAGGGAGCATGGCATGCGCATTTCACACGCGGTCGTCTTTGTCCTGAGTGTGTCCGGTATTCCTGGCGCCGCGCTTTGCCAGCCAGCAAACAGTCTTAAGCCGGGTTGGGACGCGCCGGTTTTAAATTACGAGGCGGTGCCAGCCTGGCCCAAGCCGGCGCTTGGTGACAAGGGCATTCCTGCTGGTCCCTGGAATTACTGGCAGGTCACCAGCGTGGCGGTGGAAAAGGATGGCAACATCCTGGTGATGCACCGGGGCGACGATCCCGTCCTGGAATACAAGCCGAACGGCGACTTCATCCGCGTCTGGGGCGACGTCAAGTTCAGCCAGGGCAAGGTGATGCCCATGGCGAAGGAATATCGCAAGCCCGACATGTCGGGTTACCAGGCAGTCTATGGCCCCGCGGGGTGCAGCAATTGCGGGGCGCACCAGATTCGCACCGATCCGTCCGGCAACATCTGGGTCGTGGATGCTCCTGGCCAGGTCATTTACAAATTGAATCCGCAGGGGCACACCGTCATGACGCTCGGCACCAAGGGCAAGGCCGGAAAAACCGCCAGTATGTTCTATTTGCCGACCGATGTGGCTTTCGCGGCCAACGGAGATGTGTTGGTGAGCGATGGCTACGGCAATCCGCGCATTGTGCGTTTTTCAGCGACGGGAAAATATTTGAGTGAATTTGGCGAGCGGGGAAACGGTCCGGGCCAGTTTCAACTGCCGCACAATCTCGTCATCGACGCGGCAGGCCGAATTTATGTTTCCGACCGGGAAAATCAACGCGTGGAAGTGTTCGATGCCAGCGGCAAGTATCTGAGCGAATGGGACCGCATTGGCGGGGCCTCGTCCCTGGTCATGACCACCGATCAACATGTGTGGACCGGCGGGGTCCTGCACGATCTGGACGGCAAGGTGATCGGACGGCTTCCTGGCGAGGGCAGCACGGAGTCACACGGCGGTGCTGTCGCCGCCAATGGTGACGTTTATTTGGGCTTATTGACCGGGAAGGTGGAGAAATTCCTTAAGCGGTGAGTTGCATCAGTGCAGAACGAATTTCTGGACGGTTTTGCCGTTGCCTAACACGGGTGCCCCGGCCTGGGGAAAGCCGACGTCGCCGGTATAATAATTGCCGTGTGAATCCAGACCTGCCTGATGCACCGTATGCAGATAACCCTCGCCGAAGCTTGACATCTCACGGCCTGTCCGGCGGTCGATTATCCAGATGCGCTGGTTTACGCCGTCGCCGACCAGAAGATATTTCTGCTGGGGGTCGCGCGAAAAGTTTAATATCCACGCCGAGCCATAGCCGCGCGTTTCCCGGTGCACCAGGATTTCCCTGATAAACTTTCCCTGCCTGGTGAATAGCTGAATTCTGTCGTTGCGCCGGTCGCAGACATACACAATGCCGTCCACCGAAATCCGCACGCAATGAACCGGCGTACGAAACTGCGTTTCCAGGGGCTCGCCGGGAACATAAGCGGGGCCCTCGGGCACATAGCCAGGCGTGGGCGCCGGTTCCGGCGCGTTGACTATCTGCTCGAGCGGTATGCCATACGCGCCCCAGCCTCGCTTGAATTTCCCGGTATCTGAATCGTAGACCACGATTCGATTGTTCAGATAGCCGTCGGCGATATACACCTCGTGTGCGACATCATCCACCGCGATGCCGGCCGGCTGGCCCAGCAT
>CANBZE010000293.1 GCA_947373775.1 Alphaproteobacteria bacterium | reverse complement strand
GCCATCGCCTTGCGCAAATCCGTGCCGCAGGCGCGCATCTTCGTGCTGGATGGCGCGGACGCCGATGCGGTGCCGGCGCTGATCTCCCATCGCCTGACGCCGGTACTCAACAGCCTGGGCCAGATCGCGGCCTGGGGCGCGGCGGCCGGTGTCGGCACGTCGAAGCTGGATGCGGTGCTGCATGTCGATACCGGCATGAACCGGCTGGGCCTGCCGGGCGACGAACTGGCGATCCTGTCGGGCGAACATGCCAAGCGCCTTGCCGGCATCAATCCGGTGCTGGTGATGAGCCACCTGGCGTGCAGCGACGAGCCTTCCAACCCGATGAATGGCGAGCAGCTGTCGCGCTTCAAGCAGGCGCTGGCCATGCTGCCGCCGGCGCCCGCCAGCCTGGCCGCCAGCCACGGCGCGATGCTGGGCATGGAATATCACTTCGACCTGGTGCGGCCCGGCGTGGCGCTGTACGGCGCCAATCCGCAGGCACAGGAAGGCACGGGCAAAGGTGCTGCGAACCTGATGCAGACCGCCGCGGTGCTGACCGCCAGGGTGCTGCAGGTCCGCCGAATTGACTCAGGCTCGAGCGTTGGTTACGCAGCCACGTTCCGCGCAAAAAGGCCCACAATGATCGCCACCGTGGCGCTCGGATATGCCGACGGCATGCCCCGCACACTGTCCAACAAGGGCGTGGCCGTGCTGGGCGGCGTGCGCGTGCCCTTCGTGGGCCGCGTCTCGATGGATACGATCACCCTGGACGTCAGCGATTTGAACGCGCCGCCGCGCATCGGCGAGGAAGCGGAATTGCTGGGCGATACACTGAGCCTGGGCGAAGTGGCGGCAAACGTCGGCACCAACGAATATGAGATACTCACCCGGTTGCACCGGGTACCGAGGGTGTACGACGAAGCGTCGGCGCAAGCGACCAAAAAGAGTCATCAATGAACATCTTTGCAAGAATCGGCCGCGCCGTGATGACGGTGCTGGCCCATATCGGCGCGCTGGCCCTGTTCACGGCTAAGGCGCTGGCCGCCATCGTCAGCCCGCCGATCTATTTCCGCCTGATCCTCGTGCAGATGATGCGCATCGGCTATTTCTCCCTGCCGGTGGTGGGCCTGACCGCCTTCTTCATGGGCGGCGTGCTGGCGCTGCAGATTTACCTGGGCGGCAACCGCTTCGGCGCCGAGGCCATCGTGCCCCAGGTCGTGGTGCTGGGCATCACCCGCGAGCTGGGCCCCGTGATCGCCGGCCTGATGATCGCCGGCCGTGTCGCCGCCGCCATCGCCGCCGAGATTGGCACCATGAAGGTGACCGAACAGATCGACGCCCTGACCACCCTGGCCACCAACCCCCTCAAATACCTGGTGGCGCCGCGCATCGTGGCGGCGGTGATCTCCATGCCCATCCTCACCCTGATCGGCGACAGCATCGGCGTGCTGGGCGGTTATATCGTCTCGGTCTACAGCCTGGATTTCAACGGCTCGGCCTATCTGAAGAACACGGCGGACTTTCTGCATAGCGACGACGTCACCAGCGGCCTGATCAAGGCGGCAGTATTCGGCTTCATCGTTGCGCTGATGGGTTGCTACAACGGCTTTAACTCCAAGGGCGGGGCGCAGGGCGTCGGCAACGCCACCACCTATGCGGTGGTGTCGTCCTCGATCCTGATCCTGGCCGCCGACTATGTCCTGACCGCGCTGCTGTTCCACAAATGACCACACCGAAAATCCAGCTCATCGGCGTCAAGAAGCGGTTCGGCTCGAAAGTCGTGCTGGACGGCGTCGACCTGACCGTCGATCCACGTTCCTCGCTGGTGATCATCGGCGGTTCGGGCACCGGCAAGTCGGTCACCATCAAGTCCATCCTGGGCATCATCCGCCCGGACGAGGGCACCATCCTGGTGGACGGCGAGGACATCACCCACATCAACGGCGCGGCGCGCGACAAGGTGATGCGCAAGTTCGGCATGCTATTCCAGGGCGGCGCGTTGTTCGACAGCCTGCCGGTGTGGGAAAATGTCGCCTTCGGGCTGATCCAGGGCCGCGGCGTGCCCCGCGCCAAGGCGCGTGATATCGCCATCCAGAAGCTGGCCAAGGTCGGCCTGACGCAGGACGTCGCCTTCCTCTCGCCGTCGGAATTGTCGGGCGGCATGCAGAAGCGTGTCGGCCTGGCCCGCGCCATCGCCGCCGATCCGGAAATCATCTTCTTCGACGAGCCGACCACGGGGCTTGATCCCATCATGGCCGACATCATCAACGACCTGATCGTCTCCACGGTGAAGGATGTCGGCGCCACGGCGCTGTCCATCACCCATGACATGACCTCGGCGCGCAAGATCTCGGACAAGATCGCCATGCTCTATGGCGGCAAGATCATCTGGCAGGGCCCGACGGCCGCGATCGACCATAGCGGCAATCCCTATGTCGATCAGTTCATCCACGGTAAGGCGGAAGGTCCGATCAAGATGGCGGTGAAAGCGTGACGCTGACTCCACGGCGGGCATCTTGCTTGGCGTTTGCTGCAGCCGGTCTAGTTTTTGTCGTCCTCGTCGCAATCGGCCACTGGTTTTTCGACATTTCCCTCTGGGTTTCCGTGCCGCTAGCGGTGGTAGGCATGGTGGTGAATGGCTTGCTAGCGGTGCGGGAAGACAATCATCCCGGCGGATTCAACAATCCGAAATGATCGAATGACGACCAAATCTTCATTTCTAGAACCCGTCACGCTCAAGGGCCGCCATGCGCGGCTGGTGCCGCTGAGCCACGAGCATCACGACGCGCTGTGCGAGGCGGTGCGCGACGGCGAGCTGTGGAAGCTTTGGTACACCACCATCCCGTCACCCGAAGGCATGAAGGCCGAGATCGATCGCCGCCTGGGCTTGCAGGAAAATGGCAGCATGCTGCCCTTCACGGTGCTGGACGCGGACAAGAAGCCGGTGGGCATGACCACCTACATGAACATCGACGCGCCCAACCGGCGGCTGGAAATCGGCTCGACCTGGTGCCGCAAAGCCGTCCAACGCACCGGGCTGAACACCGAATGCAAGCTGATGCTGCTGACCCATGCCTTCGAGGACCGGAACTGCATCGCGGTGGAGTTCCGCACCCATGTGCTGAACAGCCAGAGCCGGCGCGGCATCGAGCGGCTGGGCGCCAAGCTGGACGGCACATTACGCAGCCATTCGATCATGCCCAACGGCACCATTCGCGACACGGTGGTCTACAGCATCACCGCCCCGGAATGGCCGATGGTGCAAAGCCATCTCAACTGGCAGCTGACCAAGCCGCGCTAGCGCTATTGTCACGGCCCGGGACTCCGGGCCGCCCAGGTGACGTTGCGCATGGAATCGGAAGCAGGCCGCAGCCAAATTCGTCTGTGTTGGGGCTGTTCCACCTGGGTGGCCCGCACTCCGGCGGGCCATGACAGTGGGGCAGAAAAAGACCGAATCCCGCCTCTTGACCTCTGTGCTAAACTCGAATCATGGCCAAAACCGCTTCCTATGTCTGCCAGTCCTGCGGCGCGACCCATGCCAAATGGTCCGGCAAGTGTGAGGCCTGCAACGCCTGGAACACCATCGTGGAGGAAGGCGTCGCCCCGCCCCTGGGCTCGGGCGCGTCGCGCCGGGTAAAGGGCCGCGCCATCACCCTGGAAGACCTCAAGACCGAGGATGCGCCGCCCCAGCGCCGCCCCACCGGCATCAACGAGTTCGACCGCGTCACCGGCGGCGGGCTGGTGC
>CANBZE010000292.1 GCA_947373775.1 Alphaproteobacteria bacterium | reverse complement strand
GACGGGCTTTGCCAAAGCCTGCGCCGAAGCGCGCGACTTCGGCTTTGACGGCAAGAGCGTCATCCATCCCGGCCAACTCGCGCCGGCCAAAGCGGCCTTCTCGCCGTCCCTGGACGAGATCGCCTATGCCCGGCGTGTGCTGGCCGCCTTTGCCGCCCAGCCGGGCGCCAGTGTCGTTACCCTGGACAGACGCATGCTGGAAGCGCTGGACGCCGCCAGCGCAAAACGCACCTTGGCGCGCGCAGGGCTCTAGATGCTGCTGACCCAGTACCGGGACGCCATCACGCGCGGTGAACTGCGCCCGGACGCGGCGCAGGAAAATGCCGTGAACCGCCTGGCCGAACTGGCCACGGCGCTGGCGCAAAAGCCTGCCTTCATCCTGTTCGGCAAGAAGCCGCCGCCGCCCCGCGGGCTTTATATCTGGGGCGATGTCGGGCGTGGCAAGACCTTCCTGATGGACCTGTTTTTCGGCGCGGCCAAGGTCGCCAAGAAACGCCGCGCCCATTTCAATCGCTTCATGGTGGATGTGCACGCCCGCATCCATGTTGAACGCCAACGCGCCGGCTCCAGCGATCCCATTCCCGTCGTGGCGCGCGATCTGGCAGCGCAGGCGCGGCTGCTGTGTTTTGACGAATTCCAGGTCACCGATGTGGCCGACGCCATGATCCTGGGCCGGCTGTTCGACCGGCTGTTCGCCGAAGGCGTCACCATCGTCGCCACCTCCAACACCCCGCCCGACCGTCTTTATGAAGGCGGGCTGAACCGCCAGCTCTTTTTGCCTTTCATTGCCGAGATCAAGCAGCGGCTGGAGGTGGTGGAGCTGAACGGCCCCACCGATTACCGGCTGCAGCGCATTTCCGGCATTACGGTCTATATGACGCCGCTGGGGCGAGAGGCCGACGGCGCGATGGATGCGGCCTGGATGAGGCTGACCGACACAAAGCGCGGCAAGCCCACGACCTTGCCGGTTCTGGGCCGCAAGGTGCCGGTGCCGCAGGCCGCCCGGCATGTGGCGCGGTTCGATTTCCAGGGCCTGTGCGCCCAGCCTTTGGCGGCGGCGGACTTCCTGGCCGTGGCGCAGGAATTTCACACCCTGCTGCTGGATCATATTCCTGAACTGTCGCCGGAGAACCGCAACGAGGCGCGACGCTTCATCCTGCTGATCGACACTTTGTATGATGAGGGCGTGAAGCTGGTTTGCTCCGCCGCCGCCCCGCCCGATTTTCTGTATCCCAAGGGCGATGGCGCCGAAGCCTTCCGCCGCACCGCCTCGCGCCTTGCAGAGATGCAGAGCGAGGATTATCTCAAGCGCGGTCACGGTATTCACGGGCTGTCGCAATGACAAATGTCTACTGGGCGTGCGCCTTTGTTCTGGTCTGCATCGGCTTTTATCGTTTCGGCCTGCCCTGGCTGAAGCGCTTCGACCAGGCCAATGTTGCGCGCATCGCCCAGCAGGACCGCGACAAAGCCGACGGCAACGCCCATATCCGCCATGCCCTGGACGTTGCCAATGAGCAGGTCGAGGAAATTCAGGAAATCAAGGTCGGCGCCGCGACCCACTATCTGTTCGAGGCCCAGATCTTCGCCAGCCGCGACGAGGCCGAGGAAATGCGCGCAACCCGTGTGGGCACGGTGGCGCGGCGCTTTTATGAGGATCTGCCCGCCGCTCTTGCCGGTGCAGCAGAACGCGGCCGCATGTCGGCGCGCGAACGCGCTTCACAGCGCTGGAAGAAGACGGTTCACTAGTCCGGGAACGGCGTGCCATCCTTGTGCACGAACCGGCCGTCGGCGTTAGAACTCATCATGTCGATGTCAGAGCACGTGGTTAGGTCGTCGGGCTGACGCGATCCTACTTCGAGATAAATCGCGGCGACGCCCGATCGGTTGACCAGGTGATGGCCGTTGCCGGAGTTTTTCGGAAAAGCGGCACAATCGCCGGCGCGTAGAATCGTCTCACCGCCATCTTCAACCAACATCAGTTCGCCCTGGAGTACATAGACGAATTCGTCTTCATGCGAATGCCAGTGGCGCTGGCTCGACCAACCGCCTGGCGGCAAGTGCATTAGATTTACGCCAAAATCTGTGAGCCCGCCGGCACTGCCCAGCCGTTGCCGCACGCGCTCGGCACAGGGGGCATCGAAAGGCGGCGGGTAGCCTGAACCTCGGCGTCCCGGCAGGGCGGCAATGTCGATCTTGGGCATGGAAACAATCCCCGTTTCTTAAGCTGCTTCGCCTTTCATCAGCCGCGGCAGCTTGCCGATATCGCCGCCGGCATGGCGCATGAAAAAGCGCCGCGCGGGGCCGATGGAATCAACAATACCCAAGCCCAGATCGCGTAAATGGCGCAGCGGCGCGATGTCGTTCGAGAACAACCGGTTCAGCGCATCGGTGGAGGCCGCCAGCGCAAATGAGTCGAACCGACGCCAGCGCTCATAGCGCTTCAGCGTATCCAGCGCGCCGATATCGCGGCCCAGCCGCGCCGCGTCCAGCAGCACTTCGGCCAGGGCGGCAGCATCCTTCAGGCCAAGATTCAGACCCTGCCCAGCGATGGGGTGAATGCCGTGGGCGCAATCACCGGCCAGGGCAAAGCGCGCTCCGACAAAATCGCGCGCCAGGTGGAACGACAACGGATAGGACCAACGTGGTCCCGCCGATTTTGTCTGCCCCAGATGCGAACCAAAGCGTCGCGACAGTTCGGCGTTGAAGCCTTCCTCGTCCAGCGCCAGCAAGCCCGGCACCTTCTTTTTGTCTTCCGTCCACACCAGTGAAGAACGATTGCCCGTCATGGGCAAAATCGCGAACGGACCCGAGGGCAGGAAATGCTCATAGGCCACGCCATTGTGCGGCTTCTCGTGCTCCACCGTCGCGACGATGCCGGTCTGGGGATAGGACCATCCGATCACCTGCACGCACATTTGGCCGCGCAGCGGCGACTCGCGGCCATCGGCGGCGATCACCAGCGCGGCGGAAATTTCCTCGCCATTCGCCAACCGCGCCACCGCGCGGCCTGCCTCTACCGTCAGCGACTTGACCGTGGCCGGCGCCAGCAATTCCAGGTTGGTCTGCCGCGCCACCGCTTCGTGCAAAGCGATACGGATATGGCGGTTCTCCGCGATATGGCCCAGCGCGTCGGCCCCCACTTCCTGGGCGTCGAAATGAAGCGAAAAGGGCGAAGCGGGTTTGCCGGCCTGGCCGTCGGTGACCAGGATTTCCCGGATGGGCTGGGCATGGGGCGCAAGCGCTTCCCAGACCCCCAGCGCCGTCAGCATCCGCACACTGGCATAGGCCAGGGCCGAGACCCGGCCATCGAACTTGGGGTCCAGTGCCGCGGCGGGGGGCGCGGCATCGACCACCAGCACCTTCAGACCGCCCTGGGCCAAGGCCAAACCCAGCGGCAGGCCTACCAGGCCCCCGCCACTGATCAAAATATCGGCCTGCTTCACTGCCCACATCCTATGCACATAATTTATGCAAAAACTGACTTTTGCGTAATAAACAGGCAAAATACCCTGCCTGTTTTTGAGTCAATGTGACTCGTTTTTTGGCCGAAAACCCTTTTTCCCAATGCCTTGGCCTTTCGCCAAGAAGTTGGCCCGCTTCTTGATAATTCGTTAAAGCCGGGCTCTTCGTCCGGCGCTGGCAATAACACGGAAGGACGGCAGATGAAGCTTATTACGGCGATCATCAAACCCTTCAAGCTCGATGAAGTGCGCGAGTCTCTCTCGGCGCTCGGCGTTCAGGGCATGACGGTGA
>CANBZE010000291.1 GCA_947373775.1 Alphaproteobacteria bacterium | reverse complement strand
ACGCGATTTTCGGTGTGCCAGCAATCGCCTTCGCGGTTGCAGGCAATATAGGCGGAGGCAGGCGCGGCCAGTGCGGTCAAGGTGCCGGCGCTGACAAGGGCGCCGAGCAGGAGGGTTCTAATTTTCATCTGAAATCTCCAAACTTTGGGAACTCAGAAAACCCCGCCCCTCAGATTAAGTTCCCCACAATGTTGCCGCCGCCCATTGCCCGTGCGTTGACGGCCCCCGGGAACTAAAGTAGAACGATTCGCGTATGTACCGGCTTTGTTCGCCGCCCCTTTTGGAGGGCTGGCGCGGCCCCGGGAGGGATAAGCGCATGCTGACGCGCAAGCAGTACGAACTTCTGATGTTCATCCATGAGCGGGTGCGCGAAAGCGGCATACCGCCCTCCTTTGACGAGATGAAGGAGGCTTTGGACCTCAAATCCAAGTCCGGCATCCACCGCCTGATCACCGCCCTGGAAGAACGCGGCTTCCTGCGCCGCATGGAAAAGCGCGCCCGCGCCCTGGAAGTGCTCAAGCTGCCCGACAACATGGCCGAGACCCTGCGTCCCGCCACCACCAGGAGCCAGGTCCAGCGGGCCGGCGTCCGCCATGGCCGTGGCGGCGATATCCGCCTGGCCGATACCCGTTCCCCTGCTCCCCGCCGCAGCTATGGCGAAGGCGGCGAAGGCGCCGTCAATGTGCCTTTGGTCGGCCGCATTGCCGCCGGCACCCCGATCGAAGCCTTGCAGAACAAGGTCAGCGACATTCCCGTGCCCGGCGGCATGCTGGGCAAGGGCACCCATTACGCTTTGGAAGTCACCGGCGACTCCATGATCAATGCCGGCATCCTGGACGGCGACACCGTCATCATCCAGGAATCGGACACCGCCAACACGGGTGAGATCATCGTCGCCCTGGTGGACAATGAAGAAGCCACCTTGAAGCGGCTGCGCCGCCGCGGCGACTCCATCGCGCTGGAAGCCGCCAACCCCGCTTACGAGACGCGGCTGTGTGGCTCGGACCGGGTCAAGGTCCAGGGCAAGCTGGTCGGGCTTATTCGGCGTTACTGACCACCCAAGGCCGAATCCCGCGATAACTCCGTACACTGATGGCTGACGGCGTGGGCGACAGGGTAATGCGCCAGCCCTGACCACTGGCTGCGGCTTTGCCATCAATCACCAACGCCGGCCCTTTGCAGTCCATCGTTGCCGTGCTGATCACGACTTGCGCGCGGATGCAGTCTTCCAGGAACGCCTCGGGCCGCAGCGAGGCGGCGATCACGATTCTGCCATTCGCCACGCAGCCCAATCCGTCGCACTTCAGGCCCGGCAGTCCCACCGCATCCGCGATATCGCGAACATCGCCATCGCGCCGCAGCCAGTCGCGCGCAACATATTTGTCGCGGGGCTTGCGCAGGAAATGCAGTCTTCCATCCTCGCCGCGCAAAGCGACCGTGGCGCCATCGGATGCCACCAGCATGTCCGGCAAAGGCGCAAACCAGGCCAGCGCCGCACCGGCAGCGATCGGCACAACGCCCCACCAGCGCCAGCGTGTCCGCCAGAGGAAAAGCCACAGCCCACCCAGCGATATCAGGATCAGCGCACTCAGCGGCATGGCCGGCGCCAGCGATACCGCACCGGGAAGCCCCGACACCCAGCGCCCCATCGCCACCATCACCGCGATCCCCTGCCCCAGCAGATGCAATGGCCAACTTTCCAGGCCCAGCGGCATCAGCGCCACCGACAGCGCGGCCGCCGGCATCACCCAGAATCCCATCACCGGCATGGCGATCAGGTTGCCCAGCACGGCATAGTGCGTGGCGCGCTCGAAGTGAAACAGCGCGAACGGCAAGGTGGCGAGGCTTCCCACCAGGCTGGTCATCACAATGCCGTGGGCGTAGCGATACAGTGCGCCGCGCGGGCGGCTGCGCTCACGCCGCATCTCCCACTCCGCCACCGCCACCAGCCCCGCCACCGCGGCGAACGACATCTGGAACCCCGGCTCGGCAATGGCTTCGGGCCGCAGCACCAGCAGGATCGCCGCCGCCAGCGCCAGGCTGCGCATGGACAGTGCCGGACGGTCCAGCAGCACCGCGACCATCACACAGGCCAGCATGACAAAGGCCCGCACCGAAGATGGCGCAGCCCCGCTGGCCACCAGATAGAATGTGCCCGCCGCCAGCGCGCCCACCGCCGCCCATTTCTTGATCGGATAGTTGAGCGCCAGCGCCGGAAACACCGCCAGACCTGCACGCAGCAGCCAGAAGATGCCGCCGCCGACCAGCGCCATGTGCAAACCGGCGATGGCCAGCACATGCGCCAGGCCCGCATCGCGCAGCGCCTCTTCGTCTTCGTCGCTGATGCCGCCGCGCTCGCCGGTGACCAGGGCGGATGCGATGCCGCCGGTGCTTCCCCGTAGCGCGCCCCGGATCCGCAGCGTCATCACCAGACGCAAATCCTCGACCACCGCGCCCAGGCGTTGGCCGATGCCCACCGGTGTAGCCGGTACGATCCCGTGCGCTCTGCCATAGGCAAATCCCACCGCGCCGATGGACTGGAAGAACAGGCTGCGACCCAGGTCGTTGGCGCCCGGCTCACTGGGCGCGGGCGGCGTATCCAGCCGTGCCGTCAAGCTGAGCCATTGGCCGGGGCGAAAATCCCCACCGGACCGCAACGCCACCCGGATGCGCCGCGGCGGCGATGGCAGCGCGCCGGAGCGCACTTCGTCCAACACCACCCGCACGCCATGTTCGCGTGGCTCCAGGCTGGCGATGCGCGCCGTCAGATGCGCCACCACCGCATGATCCAGCACGGGTGTCGCCACCGCCTCTTCGCGCAGCTTGGCCAGCCCGAATCCCAGCAGCAATGCCGCCACCAATCCCAGCCGCCACTGCTTTGCGATGGTGACGGCGGCGGCGCCCAAGCCGAGAAGCAAAGCGCCCCAACCCAGTGCCAAAGGCGGCTCCGCCGGCAATGCAAAATAACCCGCCGCGCCTGCCCCCAGCGCCACCGCCAGCCACAACGGCCAGCGATCCCGCTCCGCCATCAGAAAGATGTTTGCCAAGGCCCCCGCCCTGTCTTAAAGCCTCCCCACAATGTCACAAAAACCCGTCCTGCGCTTTGCGCCCTCGCCCACCGGCATGCTGCATATTGGCGGCGCCCGCACCGCCCTGTTCAACTGGCTTTATGCCCGCCACGCCGGCGGCACCTTCCTGCTGCGGATCGAGGATACCGACCGCGAACGCTCCACCCCCGAAGCGGTGGAGGCCATCCTGAACGGCATGACCTGGATGGGCCTGGATTGGGACGGCGACGTCACCTACCAGTTCGCCCGCGCCGCCCGCCACCGCGAGGTCGCCGAAAAACTGCTGGCCGAAGGCAAGGCCTATCGCTGCTATGCCACCGCCGAAGAATTGACCGCCATGCGCGAGGAACAGAAAGCCGCCGGCAAGCCCATGCGCTATGACGGGCGCTGGCGCGACCGCGCGCCCGGCCCCGCCGAAGAGGGCAAGCCCTCGGTGGTGCGGCTGAAGGCCCGCCAGACCGGCGAGACCATCGTGCATGACGTTGTGCTGGGCGATGTGCGCTTCGAGAATGCCCAGCTCGACGACATGGTGCTGCTGCGTTCCGATGGTGGCCCGACCTACATGCTGGCGGTGGTGGTGGACGATGCCGACATGGGCGTGACCCATGTCATTCGCGGCGCCGATCACCTGAACAATGCCGCCCGCCAGTTGCAGCTGATCGAGGCGATGGGCGCGGCCATTCCCACCT
>CANBZE010000290.1 GCA_947373775.1 Alphaproteobacteria bacterium | reverse complement strand
CGCGCAACTGAACGGTGCCACGCCAGATGCCTTCCTGTCGGATTTCATCCAGACGACCTTCGGCGCACCGGTGGTGATGACGCCGCCGCAGGCGCGGCCGTTCGGCTTTGTGGTCCGTGACTTCGGCAACAACAAGGGCGGCGCGGGCTTTGTGCTGTACCGCGTCAGCGCAGGCCGCATCGCGCTATGGCTGGCGGCGGCACCGGCCGGCGATGCCGGCTGGGCCAAGCCGCTGGTCGGCGCCGTGGCGCTGTCGATGCGCTGTGCGTCGCCGGGCGCGCCCGCACTGGCGCCGCGCGATCCGGTTTTGCCGGAAACGGTGGTGGCGCTGCGCTGCATCGACGGCCAATGCGGCGAGACGGACTTTGCGGCCGGCTATCTCACCGTGCTGCGGCTGGGCTATGTCCACAATCTCAAGGGCGAGATGTTCCTGGTCCATCCGCGCAAGGATTTCTGGCTGAACGGCGCCGAAGGGCCGGGCTTCTATCACCAGATAGGCGGCGAGAACGAAAAGCTGATGCCTGGGAGAATTAACTAACGCGCGGTCCTTTTGCGTCGTGAGTTCGTCGCGCGTGCTGTGAGCCATGTCCGCGAAGCGGGAGAGCAGGTCCGGTGGACCTGCGAAAATGGCGAACGCCGCGAGCTTGGGCGAGCGGCCGTAGATGCAAGCTCCGCGCGTCGCCTACGCTGTCGCTAGGCGACCCTGCTCACGCCGCAAAATTCCTCGCGCTGGACCGGATAAGTTCCGTGGCACGCTCGTTGCGACGAACTCAGCCAGCACCATTACTCTAACGTCCATTTGTCTCACATTGGGCCAGCCGGCAGTTGCCCCCTGCTGCTGGCCGTATTTCCCGGACATCCTTGTGTCTCGTTTTGGAGGGCCTATGACCATTCGCACTGTTTCATTCACCGGCATCCTGCTGGCGGGCCTCGCCGCGCCTTGTTTGGCGCAGGAAGCCACCCTGCCGCCTCATTCGCTGGACTTCGACAAGTCCGTCGAGCCGGAAAGCATCGTGATCCAGGATCTGTCCGGCGGTGTCGGCAGCCAGGATGGCGGCGGCGGTGGCGGCAACGTCATCCAGATCATGCAGATCCAGCCCAGCGGCACCAACGGCGTGTCGAGCAGCAGCAGCGCACCGCGTTACGTCAGCACAAGCGGCCGCAGCCGTTGATTACTGCGCCTTGACCTTAACGTAGGTACCGGGCGCATCGCCCAGCACTTTCAGCTCGCCATCGCCGGGTTGGCGCGCCGGGATTTTGTTGCCGGACAGCTTGCCCAGCCACCGATCCCAATCCGGCCACCAGGAGCCGGCATGTTCGGCCGCGCCCTTGCGCCAGGCTTCGATGTCCTTGGCGCCTTTGTCGTTGGTCCAGTACTGGTATTTTTTGGCTGCCGGCGGATTGATCACACCCGCGATATGGCCGGAACCGGCGATGATGAAGCGCACCGGTCCGCCGAACAGCTGGGTGGATTTGAACACCGAGTTGGCCGGCGCGATATGGTCTTCCCTGGCCGACTGCAGATAGACCGGTACTTTCACCTTGTGCAGGTCCAGTTTCACGCCCGCCATCTCCATCTTGCCGCGCGCCAGGGCGTTTTCCTTGTAGCAATTGCGCAGATAGGAAAGATGCAGCTTCTCCGGCATCCGTGTCGTGTCGCTGTTCCAATAGAGCAGGTCGAACGGCATGGGCTGCTTGCCCAAGAGGTAATTGTTGATCACGAACGACCAGATCAAATCGTTGGCGCGCAGCATGTTGAAGGCGCCCGCCATCTTGGAGCCGGGCAGCACGCCCCCTTCGCTGTCCATCTTGGCCTTCAGGGCCTCGAGCTGGGCTTCGTCCACGAACACCGACAGCTCGCCCGCTTCGCTGAAGTCGGTCTGTGCCGCCCAGAAGGTCGCCGAATGGATGCGCCCCCCTTCAGGATTCAGGTCATTCTTCGCGGCCATGTAGGCGAGGGTGGAGGCGAGCAGGGTGCCCCCGATGCAGTAGCCGACACAGTTGGGGTCCTTGACGCCGGTGGCTTTTTCCACCGCGTCCAGGGCGGCGAAGATGCCGTCCTGCATGTATTCCTCGAACCCGGCCTGGGCGAGCTTGGCATCCGGGTTCACCCAGCTGACCAGGAACACGGTGTAGCCCTGGCCTACCAGCCAGCGGACGAACGAATTCTCGGGCCGCAGATCGATGATGTAGAACTTGTTGATCCAGGGCGGGAAGATCAGCAGCGGCCGCTCATGGACTTCATCCGTGGCCGGAGAATATTGCAGCAACTCCATGATATGGTTGCGGAACACCACCTTGCCGGGCGTGGTGGCGACATTCTCGCCGATGGTGAAGCCGTCGGCCGACTGCCGGATGGAAAGTTCGCCATGGCCGCGCTCGATGTCGGCCAGAAGGTTGTCCAGGCCCTTGACCAGATTGTCGCCGCTGGAGGCCATGGTCGCCTTCAGCACGTCCGGGTTGGTGAGGGGGAAGTTGGTGGGGGCAAAGGCATCGGCGAACTGGCGGGTGTAGAAGGCCACGCGCCCGCGTTCCTTCTCGTCCAGGCCGTGCAGCTTGCCCACCATCTCCTGCATGGCGTTGGCGGTCAGCAGATAGCTCTGCTTGATGAAATCGAACACTTCGTTTTCGCGCCAGGCTTCGGCCTTGAAGCGGCGGTCGCCCGCAGCCGGCTCCACCAGCGCAGGCGCAGGCTCGCCGCCCAACATGCGCCGCGCCGTGGATTCCCAAAGCATCATCACATCGTTCCACCATTGGGTCTGGGCCGCGATCACCGCGTCGCGGTCGCCGCCCATCGCCTTGGCCAGCGCCATCATGGCGCCGGAGATGTTCAAGGGATCGATCGGGCCTTCGCGATGCCGCATGCGGGCGGCGAAATCCATCAGCAGCTGCTGGCTCTTCATGCCCACGGTGAGCATGTTGCGCGCGAATTCCTGGCCGTTCAGGCCGGGCGGCGATTCGGGAGCTTCTGCAGCGGGAGTTTTGGGGGCCACGGGATTGCCTTTTCCAAAACTGTGATAGCCCGGCCACTGTGACACCCGCAAGCCGCGAAAAGCCGCCTCTGCATTGCCCTGGGCGGGCGCAAATACCGCAATTGGTGGCGTGGATTACATCTGCTTTCGCTGGCGCAGCGCGTCCGGGCGCGGTATATCGGACTGCTGGTTGATGCTCGCGCAAGGCTGCGCGCAGGCCGGGGGATCGGCGTTGAGAACCCATTGATTGGGGATAAGGGCTTTTTGGGCATGACCAAGATTTACGCGCGTCCGTTGGTGATGGCGACGCTGGCGATCAGCCTGGCGATGGGAACCGCCGGTTGCCAGACCATGGCCGACCTGGATCCCACCGGCCTGATCAGCGGCGGCGACGACACGCCCGACAGCCAGTTCCCCACCGATTCCACCCAGCAGGCCGCCGCCGACGCCGGCACCACCACGCCGGACCTGGCCGCCATTCCCACCCGCCCGGCCGCGCCCGATACCGCCGCCCAGGCCAATGCCACCCAACAGGTCGCCGCCGCCGGCGCCCAAGCCCAGTACAGCGCCGAAGCGCTGCGCGCCGGCACCGACGCCGCCGCCCCGCCACCCAGCGCAACCGACGCCGTCGCCCAGCGCCAGGCCATTGCCAGCGCCAATGCGCCGCCGTCCGCCAGCGATGTCCCGCCCAGCGCCAGCGATGCCCCGCCCAGCGCCGGTGCCGCGCCCGTGGCTGTCGCCTCCGCCGCGCCCCCGCCCAACGCGGCCGCGCCCACAGCTTCGGCGCCCATCGCCTCCGCACCGGCGCCGGT
>CANBZE010000289.1 GCA_947373775.1 Alphaproteobacteria bacterium | reverse complement strand
TGGCGGCGACGTCTGTGGCCCCATCTTTCGCCGCCAAGTCCGCCGAACTGCCTTTCGCCAAGGAACGCATCGGCTGGAACAAGCCGTTCCCGCCCTTCCGCGTCATCGGCAACATCTATTATGTCGGCATGGCGGGGGTCAGCGCGTTTTTGATCGTCACCCCGAAGGGCGACATCCTGACCGATGGCGGCTTGCCGGAATCGGCGCCCTTCATTGAAAAGAATATTCAGGCGCTGGGCTTCAAACTGTCGGATGTGAAAATCCTGCTCAACAGCCACGCCCATTTCGATCATTCCGGCGGACTGGCGAAACTGAAGGCCGACACCGGCGCGAAGTTCATCGCCAGCACCGGCGATCAGCCGTTCCTGGAAAGCGGTCACATTCCCTATGGGCCCTCTTCGCTGATCGATACCACGCCGATCAAGCTCGACCGCGCGGTGAAAGACGGCGACACCATCAGGCTGGGCGGCGTCACCCTGACGGCGAACGTCATGCCCGGCCACACCAAGGGCTGCACCACCTGGACCATGCCGCTGACAGAGGCGGGAGTAACGCACAAGGTGATGTTCTTCTGTTCCATCAGCGTGGCCGGCAACCCTATCGCCGGCAAGCTGGCCTATCCCACCATCGTGTCCGACTATCGCGCCAGCTTTGCGCGGCTGAAGAAGATGGATGCCGATATCTTCCTGGCGCCGCATGGCGGACAGTTCCACATGGCGGAGAAGCTGGCCAAGATGAAACCCGGTGCGCTCAACCCCTTCATCGATGCGGGCGAACTGCAGGACATGGTGCAAAAGGCGGAAGCCGCCTTCGACAAGGACCTCGCCCGCCAGCAGGCCGGCGGCGCCGCTTACGTGCCAAGGTAAAGACGCTTCCACAGCTTGCGAAACAGCGTTGGCTTTTCCGCCCGCCTGTGCTGGACTGGCAGTGCGGGGTGCGTATGTCTGTGTCGGCGGGCAACGATTAGATGATGCTGTCCAGTGCGCCTCCCCGGCACACGCGATCTGTTGGTGAGCGCGCCCGGGGCGCGGCGCTGGCGCTTTTGGTGCAAGCCAGCTTTGTCGCGATGGTCCTGCTGTCGGCAAAGCCTCCGGTGCCGCTGCGCACGCTGGCGCATGAAACCATCCTGATCCTTCATCCCACGCCGCCGCCTTCGACCATTGATGCGCGCGTACCGAGCGTCCTCAGCACCGCGCGCCCTGTGGTCCCGCCGCCGCCCTCCGCCCCGCCGGCGATGATCGCGCCGCTGGCCCCGCCCGGCGGCATCGCCGGCTTCGGCCGCTCGCTGTCCGGTTGCGCGCCCGAGCATTATGCCGACCTGACGCCGGACGAACGCGCCCACTGCCCCAAGCCCGGCGAAGGCATGGCGAAAAGAGACGATAATGACCTGGCAACCCCGCCGCGCAGCCACGCCAAGGATGAGGCGCTTTGGCAGGAGCAGTATGCCGAGGATCACTATGTGCCGCCGATCTGTCCGCCCAGCGACGGACCGCCAGTTGGCTTCTGTGTGCTGCACCAGGCCATGGCTGAAAACCACAGGCGGCAAGAGGCATGGCAAAAAATCACCGAGGAAAAAGCAAAAAGGCTTCAAGAGCCCAAGCGGCCGTTGCCCAAGATCGGCGTGCGGCGAAATTAGAGTTCGGGCAGCGCCGGCTTCAGCCGTCCACCCACGCGCACCGGCTCAATGCGTGTCGCAAGTCCCTTGGCGCCCGTCGCCACGAACACGCCGCACAGGGTGGCGGGACCGGTGGCGGGGGCGAAACGCTGCGACGAAATCTTGCGGGTGAAGCGCTGCAGCGGCTCAGCCTTGTCCATGCCGATCACCGAGTCGTAATCGGCGCAGGCGCCCGCATCCGTCTGGTAGGCGGTACCGCCGGGCAGGATCTGCGCATCGGCGGTGGGCACATGCTGATGGGTGCCGACAACAAAACTGGCGCGGCCATCGCAGAAATGGCCCATCGCCATTTTCTCCGATGTCGCCTCGGCATGCATGTCCACCACGATGGCGTCGGCGCCTTCGCCCAGTGGGCAGGCATTGAGTTCGCGGTCCACCGCGACAAAGGGATCGTCCAGCGCGTCCATAAACACCCGGCCCATGGCATTGATCACCAATATGCTGCCGGCCGGTGTCTGATACAGGTTGGCGCCGCGCCCCGGCGTGCCCTTGGGGTAATTGGCGGGCCGCAGGATGCGGTCCTCGGTGTCGATATAGGTGAAAATCTCTTTCTGGTCGGCCCAGTGATTGCCGGTCGAGATCACGTCCACGCCAATGCCGAAGAATTCCTCGGCGATGGCGCGGGTGATGCCGAAGCCGCCCGCGGCATTCTCACCATTGGCGATGACCAGATCGAGTTTCAGCGACTGACGCAGGCGCGGCAGCTCGGCATACAGCGCGTCGCGCCCCGGCTTGCCGATAATGTCGCCCAGGAAAAGAATGTTCATCGAAAACGCCTGACGCCCTGTTCGGTAAGGACCATGTCGAGGGTCCTATCATGCGTCTCATGCGGAATCGAATCTAACTCCTGCCCAGCATAGGCGATGCCGATGGCGGGTACCTTCAAGGCCGCCAACGTGCGGTCGTAAAAGCCGCCGCCATAGCCCAGCCGATGGCCTTCGGCATCAAAGGCCAGCAGCGGCACCAAGAGCACATCCGGCATCGCGCGCGGCCAATGGCCCAGGGGCTCGGGAATGCCAAAACTGCCGGGCTCCAATACTTCACCGTCGGGCACATGATGAAATTCCAGCGGCTGGTCCTTGCCCGCCACACGCGGGAAAGCGATGGCGCAACCCATCTCCACCAGCCGCGCCAGCAGCAGCGCCGGATCGGCTTCGTCGTGGTGGGCGTGATAACCGCCAACCACGGTGCCGGGCGCCAGGCCCAAGTCCTCGGCATAGGGCGTGATGGCCAACGCGAAACCCTCGCGCGCCAGCGTCTTGCGCCGCGCCCGGGCCGCCTTGCGGAGTTGGGATTTGTCAAAGCTGGCCAATAGCTCGATCCATATCTGTCACTTGTATCCAACTACGAATATCAGCAGTTCTAGAAATCTCGAGCCCGGCAGCGAAGCCGCCGGGCGACCATCCGCTTTGGCCGTAACCATCCTTCCCTTCGCGCGCGAAGCGCGCAGGAAGGGGAGGTGGCTGTAGCTGGCCAGCCGCGAAGCGGCGGTTAAGCCAGCGAAAGCCGGAGGGGTCTAATAAAAGTAAGTGGACGGTACCGTACTTGCCGTTGGTATCGGATCTCATGGGCCTGCAAGTGCAGGTGGGCGCCGTGTGTCCGGAACCAGGGTTCCGGCCAGTGACAGCTCCCGATGAGTACAATTAAGGCCCCTGGGCATCGCAACCTGACGCGCGAGGCAGTGACCGTCCGCGCCTAACTTAGGCGCGCCCACCCGTACCTGCAAGCGCGGCCAGGGAATGCTCGATCCGGGCGGCGGCGGCTTCCAGCGCATCGGCGGCGATGGCCTGTGCGCTTTCCGCCTTTTCGCTGGCCTGGTCGCGTTCGCCCTGAAGGCTGCCGGCGGTGGCGGCGGTGCTGCCCAGCTTTTCCAGGGTCTCGTGATGTTCGTCGGCCAGCAGCAGCGCCGCGGTCAGCAACAGCTTGGTATCGCTGGCTTGTGAGCCGACCATGCCCTGCGCCTCGCGCACCTTCACATCGACCAGCGCCGCCAGTTCCTTCAGATGCCCTTCCTCGCCTTCGCCGCAACCCAGCGTGTAGGCCTTGCCGTTCACCATGACATTCACGAGAGGCATGATGTTCCTTTCAACCCCGCGCCAACGCGGCGCGGA
>CANBZE010000288.1 GCA_947373775.1 Alphaproteobacteria bacterium | reverse complement strand
TTCTTCATCGGCTTGTCGAACGGCCAGATCACTTCGGGCAGCAGCACCTTCTTGCCCTTGCAATTCTCGCCCATGGTCTTGCCATTGGCGGTCAGCGCCTTTTCCTTGATCAGGCCCTTTTCCATCAGGATATTCACCACCGCGGGCACACCGCCGGCATGGTGGTAATCCTCGCCCAGATATTCGCCGGCCGGCTGCAAATTCACCAGCAGCGGCACCTTGTGGCCGATGGTCTGCCAGTCCTGCAGCGGCGAATCCACGCCCATATGGCGGGCGATGGCGCAGATATGGATGGGCGCGTTGGTCGAACCGCCGATCGCCGAGTTCACCACAATGGCATTGTGGAAGGCGTCTTTGGTCAGGATCCTGGACGGGCGCAGGTCTTCATGCACCATGTCCACGATGCGCTTGCCGGTCATGTAGGCCATTTGCGCGCGTTCGCGATACGGCGCGGGGATCGAGGCAGAACCGGGCAGCTGCATGCCCAAGGCTTCCGCCAGGCTGTTCATGGTGCTGGCGGTGCCCATGGTGTTGCAATAGCCCACCGATGGCGCCGACGACGACACCAATTCCATAAAGCCGGTATAGTCCAGCTCGCCGCGCGCCATCATCTCGCGCGCCTTCCACACGATGGTGCCCGAACCGGTGCGCTCGCCTTCATGCCAGCCGTTCAGCATCGGGCCGACCGACAAAGCGATGGCGGGAATGTCGACCGTCGCCGCCGCCATCAGACAAGCGGGCGTGGTCTTGTCGCAACCGATGGTCAGCACCACGCCGTCCAGCGGGTAGCCGTACAGAAGATCGACCAGGCCGAGATAGGCAAGGTTGCGGTCCAGCCCCGCGGTGGGACGCTTGCCGGTTTCCTGGATGGGATGGACCGGGACTTCCATGGCGATGCCGCCGGCCTCGCGGATGCCTTCGCGCACCCGCTCGGCCAGCACCAGGTGATGGCGGTTGCAAGGTGACAGGTCGCTGCCGGTCTGGGCGATGCCGATGATCGGCTTGCCCGACTGCAATTCCTCGCGCGTCAGCCCGTAATTCAGATAGCGCTCCAGATACAGCGCCGTCATGTCGGGGTTGGAGGGATTGTCGAACCAGGCGCGGCTCCTCAGGGTCTGGGGAGTCTTGCCGTCATACTTCTTGTCATCAGCCATTTTGAAAACCTTACCCGTGAAAAATTAAGCGAAAAGAGTCATGCCGCCGTCCACGCGCAGCACTTGTCCATTGACGAAGCCGGCCTGGTCACTGGCCAGAAAGGCGACCGCATTGGCTATCTCCTGCGGCTTGGCGTAGCGTTCCAGCGATACGCCTTCCATCTTGGACGGGTCCGTGACGCGAGTGGCCAGAAAGCGGGCTGTGGTGGTAGGCCCGGGACTGATCGCGTTCACGCGCACGCCGTTGGGCTTCATCTCCAATGCCAGGCAGCGAGTGTAATGCAGGATGGCGGCCTTGGCGCAGCCATAGACCACTTCCGACACCACGCCGACATGGCCGTTGAGCGAACCGAAATTGATCACCGCGCCTTTTTGGCGCTGGGCCATGCCGGGGACGACGGCGCGGCACATCAGCATGGTACCGACAAAGTTGCGGTTCATCACCGCCTGCATGTCTTCCAGTGAAATGTTCAGCGCGTCATTGGGATTGGGCTTGCCGCCCTTGGCGGCGATGTCGCCGCCGGCGCAATTGACCAGGATGGAGATGGGACCAAGACTGTCTTCGACCTTCTTCACCAGCGCCGCGACGTCGCTTTCCTTGGAGATGTCACCCAGCACCGACACGACCTTGCCGGGCCCACGCGCCGACAATTCCCTGGCCAGCGCCGTCAGGCTTTCGCTTTCGCCAAAGGCGGCCGGCGCGTCCTCGCTGATGTCGTGCAGGGCGACGCAAGCGCCGCCCGCCAGCAGGGTCTCGGCGATCATCCGTCCCAGGCCCCGGCCCGATCCGGTCACCAGCGCCACGGCGCCGCCGAAATTGAAGGTCTTGGGGATGCTCAAATGCGATACTCCGCTGAACGATGCCGGGGCAGGGGCGTGGCCGGAAAGCCCTTGTTTTTTATCGGTAAATCCGGCCCCGGCGCGGTGCTGAAAGGGCCCGATCCATTGACTTCCCGCTGCCCGAATTTAGTATAGAAAATGGGAGGCCATGTGAAGCCTTAAGGGCGACGAACAAGGCTTCAATGCCCCAATAACGGGTCAGGAAAACAAGGGGCAGGACGGCGCATGCAACCGACGCGTACACGTTATTGGGTTGTGGCCTTCGCGCTCTCCCTGGCCATGATCATGTACATCCAGCGCGTGGCGATCAGCCAGGCGATCGTGCCGATCTCGGCCGACCTGCACCTGGACAAACGCCAGACCGGCCTCGTGCTGGGAGCCTTCGGCCTGTCCTATGCGCTGTTTGAAATTCCCATGGGCCTGTTGGGCGACAAGCTGGGGGTGCGCTGGGTGCTGAGCCAGTTGGTGCTGATCTGGTCGCTGTTCACCGCCATGACCGGCGGGGTGTGGAATCTGACGTCTCTGTGGGTCATGCGCTTCCTGTTCGGCGCGGGCGAGGCCGGCTGCTTTCCCAACCTGACGCGCATGTTGTCTGCGTGGCTTCCTTTGTCCGAACGGGTGAAGGCGCAGGCCGTGATGTGGGCCTTCGGCCGCTGGGGCGGGGCGCTGGCGCCGCCGGTCGCTGCATTCGTGATCTATCATTTCGGCTGGCGCTGGGGCTTTGTCGCGCTGGCCCTGCTGGGCGCGGTGTGGGTCGCCGCCTTCCTGCCCTGGTTCCGCAACGATCCGGCACAGCACAAGGGCGTGAATGCGGAAGAATTGGCGCTGCTGGAAAGCTCGCGCGCTCTGGTGCTGCACGATCATGGCATGCCCTGGTACCGGCTGTTGATGCAGCGGGACATCTTCTTCCTGGGGCTGCAGTATTTCGGCTTCTCCTACACCTGGTATTTCTACGTCACCTGGCTGCCGACCTGGCTGCAAAAGGCCAAGGGCCTGCCGCCCGCGCAGGCGGCGATCTATGCCATGATCCCGCTGGCCTGCGGCGGCGTCGGCTCCATCGTGTCGGGCTTCCTGCCGCTGTCGATTCCGCGCAAATGGGTGGCGATCGGCGGTTTCTTTTCCACCGCCGCGATCATCTTCATCCTGCCCGGCGTCGATGACATCGTGTTGGCGATGGCGCTGATGGGACTGGCCAGCTTTGCCAGCGACCTGACCATGCCGATCAGCTGGAATACCTGCGTGGAGATCGGCAAGCAGTACACCGCAACGGTTTCCTCGACCATGAACATGCTCGGCAACTTTGCGGGCTTCGTGGCACCGGTGGTGTTTGGCGAGATTCTGCAGGATTCGGGCAACAACTGGGCCATGGTGATGTACACCATGGCCGCCGCCGCCATCGTTTCCGGTACCTGCTGGTTCTTCCTGGAACCCGACGCCAAGCGCTGATTTTCTCTTTCAAAGAAGGCATGAGCAATGAAGATTGATCTGACTGGCAAGACGGCGGTGATCGTGGGCGGCAGCGGCGGCCTGGGCGAAGCCATGGCGCATACCCTGTCGGGCGCGGGCGCGAAGATCGCGCTGGTCGGCCGCAACCAGGCCAAGCTGGACAAGGTGTCCGGCGAGCTCAAGGCCAAGGGCGCCATCGTCGAAGGCTTCAATGCCGACATGACCAGCGAAAGCGACGTCAAGCGGCTGGCTTCCGAAGTGAACGCCAAATTCAAAAACCCGCAGATCCTGATCAACTCGGCCGGGATCAACATCCGCAAGTCGGTGACTGATTTCACCCTCAAGGAATTCCAGACCGTGG
>CANBZE010000287.1 GCA_947373775.1 Alphaproteobacteria bacterium | reverse complement strand
GATGGCGACACGCCAGCCGCCGGCGCCGCTGGTCATGCCGAAGAAATTTGCCAGCCGGCGGATCTCGTCCACCGACAAGACCGTCATCAGCTTGCCGGTCTTGGGATTGATGGCGCGCTTGAGCACCAAGAGGCCCGGATGCGCCTGGGACGCGATCTGGCGGGCCTGCGAATTCTCCTGTGGCACAGCCAAATCTTCCGGCCCATCGGCGGTCGCGCCATAAACCAGCAGGTAGCGCGCGATCCGGTACGCCAAGGTCGCCTTGCCCACCCCGGGCGGGCCGGTGATCAGCCAGGCGCTGGGCGGGTGCCCTGCCCTGAGCGCGCGCGCGGCGCGGGCCAATGCCAGGTCTTGTCCCAACAGCAAATAGGTTTCGCGGGGATGGGAAAATCCCTCGATGCGATCGCTGTCATTGGGTTCGGCAGTACGCTTGGCCATGCCGCTTTATAGATCGAAACGGCGGCTGACGGCGGCCAAAATCGCCTCCGCCACCTGATCCTCACTGCCCGACGCGTCGATCACCCGGCAGCGGTCCGGGCTGCGGCGGGCGATGTCCAGAAAGGCCTGGCGCAGCTTTTCATGGAAATCGGCGCCGAATTTCTCGAAACGGTTTTCCGCACCGGGCCGGGCATTGGCGCGTTTCAGGCCGACGCTGACATCCAGGTCCAGGATCAAGGTCAGGTCCGGCTGGAAATCATCCAGCACCGCGCTGTCGATGCGGCGGATGGTTTCGCGGTCCAGCCCCCGGCCCACGCCCTGATAGGCAAAGGTGGAGTCATTGAAGCGGTCCGAGATCACCCAGGTACCGGCCAGCAAGGCCGGGCCGATGGTGCGCGACACATGATCGGCGCGCGCCGCATAGGCCAGCAGGGTTTCGGTGACAGCATCCCAGCGGCCGGGCTCGCCTTCCACCATCAGCTTGCGAATCTGTTCGGCGCCGGGCGAACCGCCGGGCTCGCGGGTGGCCAGCACCTTGATGCCGCGCTGCTCCAGCGCGCCCGCCAATCGCTTGATCTGCGTGGACTTACCGGTGCCCTCGCCGCCTTCCAGGGTGATGAAGCGGCCCGCCATCGAACGCTATTTCTTCCACAGACGCTGAACGGCGTTCCAGGCCTTGCCGAAGATGCCGACTTCAGCAACCGCTTGCGACGCATAGACCGGCACGGTCAGAGCCGGAAACTCCGGCGCCGTCACGACCAGCACACCGACCTTCTGGCCGACAGAGACCGGCGCTTTCAGGCCCGTATCTGGCTGCACGGCGATTTTCATGCCGGCATGGGAATCCACCTGCATGGTGACATTCAACGGCCTGGCCGCTGTCACCGCCACGCTTGGCTGCACGCCGCCCGCCAGCGCCACGCTGCCCGCTACCTGATTGGTGGACAGCACCGGATAGGAGCGGAATTCGCGGAACGCCAGATCCATCACCCGGCCCGCTTCCTCGGCGCGCTTGATGTTGGGAAAATAGTCGTTCTTGTACTGCGGGAAACGCAGGCCGTTCAGCACCAGGATCAGCCGCTGGTCGCCGCGCTTGGCCGAGATGGTGATGCCGTAACCGGCGGCGTCGGTGTGACCGGTCTTCAACCCGTCAGCGCCCGGCAGCGATCCCAGCACCAGGTCGCGGTTGGGCTGGTGGATATTGTGCCAGACGAATTCGCGCTCGCTGAAGTAATGATACAGGTCCGGATAGGTGTTGATGATGTGGCGCGACAGCTTGGCCAGGTCCAGCGCGCTCATCAGCTGGCCGGGCGGGTCCGGCAGGCCGTCGGGATTGACGAAGGTCGATTGCGCCAGGCCCAATTCCCTGGCCCGCTTGTTCATCATGCCGACAAAGCCTTCGAAGGTGCCGCCCAGCGCCTCGGCCACCACCACACAGGCATCGTTGCCCGACTGGATGATGATGCCCCGGATCAGGCTTTCCACCGCGATGCGCGAATTCACCTCCACAAACATCTTGGAGCCCTGGGTGCGCCAGGCCCGCTCCGATACCGGGAAGGTGTCGGTCAGCTTGACGCGGCCATCCTTCAGGCGGCTGAACAGCAACTCGATGGTCATCAGCTTGGACATCGACGCCGGCGGCATCGGCGACATGCCGTCCTTCTGCCACAGCACCTGCCCGGTCTGGGCATCCATGATCAGGCCGTGTTCGGCGCTGGTCTCGATGGCGGCCTGCGCCGGCAGCGAGATCGCGGCCAGCATGGACAGGAACAGGAAAAAACGACGAAGCATGAAGTGTCCTGACTATTGATCTACGACAATATGGGCGTCATTGGCGCCGCCGCCGGTGATGCGGGCCAGCGCGGCATCGGCATCCGCGACCGAGGAAAGCGGGCCGCTGCGTACTCTATATAGGGTCTGCCCCCCACGTTGAAGGGTGGAAATCCGCAGGTCCCCGCCCACCCGGTTCAGCAGCGTCTTGGCGTTCTCCATCTTGGAGAAGGCGCCCAGCTGTACATACAAATGTGTCACCACCGGCACCGGTACGCGCGTCACCTTGCCGGTCGGCTGCTCGTCGGCGAACATCTGGGATGGGATCGGCTGGGTGGGCGCGGCAGGCCTGGCCGGCGCGGCGGCGACAGGCGCGCCCGGCACGATGCCCAGCGCGGCGGTGTCCACCTTGCCGGCCGGCGCGGCGGGCAGCGCGCTGGCGATGGCGGGCGGCGTCACCGGCGGCCGCGCGCCGTTGATGTCGGCGCGTGACAGATAGGTGACGCGCACCCGCGCCGTTCCGGTCTGCACCACGTCCAGCAATTCGGCGGCGCGCTTGGACAGGTCGATGATGCGGCCTCTCGCATAGGGGCCACGGTCATTGACCCGCACGATCAGGGATTTGCCATTGTCCAGGTTGGTGACCCGGACATTGACCGGCATGGGCAAGGTCTTGTGGGCGGCGGTGAGCTGGTTGCCGTCATACATTTCGCCATTGGCGGTGTGATGGCCGTAAAAGGTCGGCCCGTACCAGGAGGCGATGCCGGTCTCGTCATAGTCCGGCTGCTCGCGCGGGTAATACCAGACATTGTCGATCTGGTAGGGCTGGCCCACCTTGTAAACCCCCGCATTGGGCGGCACCTGGACGGTATGGTCTTCCACGGGCTTGGGCGGGGCCGGCGGCGGCGCGCTGGAACAGGCAGCGGCCAGCAGGGCCGTGGCGACAAAGGTACAGAAGCGCAGGGGTACCCGCATCGAATCGGCCTGAAGTGACCGGGCAAAGCTAGCGGCTGGGGCCCCTGGGCTCAACCGCAGTTGCCGTAACCTTCCGGGAAAGCTAGTAAAACCGCCACGGACCGGTGGCCGAGTGGCTTAAGCCGAAGGTCTTGGATGGGTGGCCGAGTGGTTTAAGGCTCCAGTCTTGAAAACTGGCGTAGCGGAAACGCTACCGTGAGTTCGAATCTCACCCCATCCGCCATTCCATGTTGAAATGACTCAGAGATTTTGATTCTGAATCAAAAGCCCCCCCGGCCTAGCCCCCGGCTTGAAATCAAAAAATCAAAGTCGCGGCGGAACGACGCGAGCACTGTCTCTCCATAATTTGAACGCCGCTACTGCGAGCACGACAGCACCGCCGAGATCGATAGGTTCCCATGTCGAACGGCTGAGGTGCACCGGCAAGAATGGATTGAACAAGAGGCAAGCTGCGCCAATCTCCGCCCAATCCACGGGCGACACTGTGTGGCGATGTCCGCTTTGCGCCAAAAGCGGCCATTCAGGCCGCTCACTAGCAGTCGCGCAGTTACCCAACCAGTTTCTATCAGATACCATCATTAGGAAGAGCGAACGCCGGTCCAAGCGGCCGCAGCCGCAGTCCCGGTGACAG
>CANBZE010000286.1 GCA_947373775.1 Alphaproteobacteria bacterium | reverse complement strand
GGAGTAATGGCTCAGCGACACCAGCGAACCGTGATCCTTGTACACAAACGGCTTCAGCGACTTTCCGGCGATCGAGGCGCTGATGTTGCGGAAGGCGATCGCCGCCATCTGGTGCGCCGCCTGGGCGCGCGGCGGCACCGGCCGTGTCTGCCCCTGCGGCACAAAAAAGGCGCAGTCGCCGATGGCCAAGATGCGGTCGTCCTGCGTGGTTTGCAATGTGGGTTTCACCACAAGCTGGTTGCTGCGCGTGACTTCCAATCCCAGATTGGCCAGCATATCCGGGCCTTTCACACCCGCCGCCCACACGCGCAGATCCGCTTTGATCAGTTCGCCCGACTTGGTGACCATGCCTTCAGCGGTGGCTTCCACCACCTGCTCGCCGGTAACGACGCGCACGCCCAACGCTTCCAGCTCCTGGTGCGCCGCCTTGGCCAGGTCTTCGGGCAGCGCCGGCAGTATGCGCGTGCCCGCTTCGATCAAGGTCACCTTCAGCCGGGATTCGTCGAACACTTCCAGCCCGTAATGGCGCAGTTCAGCCGCGGAATTATAAAGTTCTGCCGCCAGTTCCACGCCTGTGGCGCCGCCGCCCACGATATCCACCCGCACCACCGCATCGGCATCGGGATTCTGACTCAAGGTGCGTGACACCCTGAGACAGTGATCCAGCAGCTTGGAGCGGAAGCGGTCGGCCTGCAGCCGGCTGTCCAGGAAGATACAGTGCTGGGCCACGCCCTTGGTGCCGAAGTCGTTGCTCACCGAGCCTACCGCCAGCACCAGATAGTCGAAGCGGATGCGATGCCGGCCCATGATCTCGCGGCCGTCCTCGTCCTTGATGGGGGCAATCACCACATGACCGCTGTCACGGTCCACGCCTTCCATGGCGCCATAGAAAAAGCGGTAGCCCCAGGCGTGGCCGTGGCTGCGATAGCCGACCTCGTCCAGGTTGGCGTCCAGCGATCCCGCCGCCACCTCGTGCAGCAGCGGCTTCCAGATATGGGTACGGTTCTTCTCCACCAGGAGAATGTCGAATTGCTCGCGCCCGAAACGGGCACCCAACCGGGTCGCCAGCTCCAGCCCGCCGGCGCCGCCGCCGACCACCACGATCTGGGTCTTACGCGCTTTTGTCATGCGACGACAGATAGCATGAGATGCGCCTTTCGGCTTTGCGTTTTTTCAGTCAGTCTGCGGCCCGCAGCCAAAAAGAAAGCCCGCCCATGAGCGATTTCCGCATCAGCCTGGACAAAGCCAACACCATCATTTCGGCTACCTTCGCCAAGGGCAAGGATGCGGGCATGAAGCCGCTGTCCTGCGTGGTGGTGGACGCGGGCGGCCATGTCATCGCGTTCCAGCGCCAGGATGGCACCAGCTTCCTGCGGCTGGACATCGCGCGCGGCAAAGCGGCCGGCGCGCTGGCACTGGGTGTGAATTCCCGCAAGATCGGTGAGATGGCAGCGGAACGGCCCAGTTTCATCGCCTCGCTGGGGCATTTGGCGGCGAACGGGCTGATCCCGGTGGCGGGCGGGGTAATCGTCAAGGGGCCGGATGGCCTGCCCATCGGCGCGGTCGGCGTCACCGGTGACACCTCGGACAATGACGAAGTGGCGGCGATGGCCGGCATCGCGGCGGCCGGACTGAAGGCTTAAACTCTCACGGCTTAAGTCTGCTGGCGGTACATCTGCCGCATGAAACGGATTTCGTAGAACGCCTTGGCCACCGAACCATCGGTGCGCATCACCGGCGGATGGCTGACCACAAAGAACATATAGGCCCGGGGCAAGGGCTGATCCTTTTCGTCCAGCTCCTGCAGGGTCAGGGAATTGCTGACCAGGCCGCCGGGCATAGGCCGGGCAAAAGCCGCGGGCGGCATCAGCTTGTGGCCGCCGGCTTCGACAAAGTTTTTCGCGGCCGCGATCAGCGGCGCACCGTCCAACATCGTGTCGGAGGTGCGGCGCAGGACACAGGAATGCAGCGAGGCTTGCTCGATTGTCAGCAGGTAAGGCACGCCGGCGCGGCTGACCATCCAGCCCATGCCATCCGGCTTACCTTCGATGGTCTTGACCTGGGCCGGGCTGAGCGGTTCGAGCTTGTCCGACGCCGCCTGCGCCGCCAGCGCGCCGTCATCGGGAAATTTCTGCAAACAGTAAGACGAGAACAGCGCCACGAACTCCTTGCCCACCGGTGGGGGAGAATCTTGCGCCAACGCGGCGCCGGCCAGCAGCAGAAAGCTACCGGCCAGCGCCAGTCTCATGCGGTGACTTCTTCCGGCACATGCAGCCGGCGGTTCGGATTCACAAAGAACCAGGGGAAGATACAGACGATGCAGACGCCAGCGGCAATATAGAAGGCTGTTTCCCAGCCATACATCTGCGCGAACAAGGGCGTCAACGATGCGGTGGCCGCACCGGCGATCTGGCCGCCCATGTTCACCAGGCCCGAGATCACGCCGGTGTAAGGTCCACCGAAATCCGCCGCCACCGCCCAATAGGTCGCCTGGCCCAGATACAGCGCGCCGGCGCCGCCCGCCAGCACCAGCACCGCCACGGTGGTGTCGGTGGCATGGCTGCCGATGATCAGGAAGATCGCGGACAGGAACAGCGTAAAGGCGCCGAACAGGCTGCGCCCGACATACTGGCCCCAGCGCTTGACCAGCCAGTCACTGATCACCCCGCCCAGCAGGCAGCAGGTGGTCATGGCGATGAAGGGCAAGGTGCCCAGGAGCGCGCTGCTTTTCAGATCAAGCCCACGCCCATCCTTCAAGTAGATAAAAAACCAGGTGTGGAAAATGAAAGCGACGTAGCCGAAGGCGATATAGGCCAGGGTTGTGCCCCACACATCGACGCTGGTGAAGATCTTCTTCCACGGCACCGGCGGCATCACGCCTTCCACCTTGACCGGCTGGCCGGCCTTGATGTGCGCTATTTCTCCCGCCGTCACGCCGGGATGCTCGGCGGGCGTGTCGCGCGCAAAATAATACCAGACGCCGGCGATCACCAGCCCAATGGCGGCGGAGATATAGAACACTTCATGCCAGCCATAAAAGGCGATGATGGCGGCGACCAGCGGCGGCGCGGTGCCGGAGCCCAGGCCGACGCCGCCGAACACCCAGCCATTGGCCTTGCCGCGTTCCTGACTGGGAAACCAGGCGGCGATAAACTGGTTGGACGACGGATAGGCGACCGACTCGCCCATGCCCAAAACGAAACGCACCGCGATCAGCACCCACAGTGAGCCGCCCATGCTGGGCGGCACCAGGGCGGTAACGACGGACAGAACGCTCCACCAGACCAGGCCCAATGTCAGGGTCTTGCGCGGTCCCAGCTTGCCCACCACCCAGCCGGCGGGAATCTGGAAGGCGGCGTAGCCCAGCAGGAAGGCCGAGAATACCCAACCCAGCTGTACCTTGGAGATGTTGTAATCGGCGGCCAGGTAGGTGCCGGCGATGGAGATGTTGCTGCGGTCGATATAGACCACGGCGCTGACCACGAAGATCAGCATGATCAAAAGGTAGCGGACTCTGGACTTCATCATGGCATTTCCCCGGGGCGCGGCCGACTTGTATATCCGCGCAACCGCGGTTTTGCGGCATCCAAGCCTAGTTCGCGCCATTCGTCAAAGTTGCTTATAGTGCGCCACAAAAGACGATAATCGGCTAGGGGCTTTTTCATGAAGGCGATTGCGCTGGCGCTGCTGGCTTGCATGTTCTGTGTGACGGCTGAAGCGGCACCCATGAACAAGGTGAAAGCCGGGGAACTGGTGATCGACCCGCCCACCCTGATCAATCTGGGCTTTGAATGGGTGATCCAGGGCGACGCCAACCGCAACGCCGCTGTTCA
>CANBZE010000285.1 GCA_947373775.1 Alphaproteobacteria bacterium | reverse complement strand
CCCACTGCCTTGCGCACAGTGTCCAGCCCCATCCAGATCGCGGTCATGGTGCGCAGATCGGTGGCGATAAAGAGATCCACCTCATGGCCCGGATCAACCGAACACAGGTCGGTGCCGCTTTTGGGGTCCACCACCAGCCACCAGTTGCGCCGCGCCGCCGGCAGGCCGGTATACTGGAACTGGATCACGCTGGTCTTGCGCGGCATGGGCGCTGGATTGATCCGCCGGCGCATGTCCCACATCAGCAGCGACACATCCAGATTTTCCAGCGACAGCTCGGAGGCGATCCAGCGCTGGCCCCACATGCCGAAGGATTCCACCAGCGGCTTCAGTTCCAGCCCGGCGGGGGTGAGATGATAATCGCCCTGCTCCCCGCGCCCGCTCTTACGCACAATGACGCCGGCGCTTTCCAGTTCCTTCAGCCGCTGCGACAGCAGCGCGGGCGAGATGCGGGGAATGCCGCGGCGCAGGTCGTTGAATCTTGTCGAGCCGCATAGCATTTCGCGCAGCATCACCACCGTCCAGCGGGTGCACAGAATTTCCGCCGCCATGGCGACGGGGCAGAACTGCTTGTAGCTGGCATTGGTCATGGCGGCCCCTTTCGAAAGCAGGTGGAACATAGTGGGGCGGGCAGTCCCGGCCTAGTTCAATTTCTGTACCGACCAGGTTCAGATCCAGAACTGGCCGCAGCAGCCCTTTTTTGAAAAACAGGCGCCGGGCCGAATGACCGGCCGCAGAAAAAAGGAAGCATCATGCCGCTTGTCGATATCCAGTTGATCCGGGGCGTTTTTTCGCCGGAGCAGAAGAAGACCATGATTGAAAATGTCACCGAGGCCGTCATCGCCGTGGAAGGCGAAGCCATGCGCTCCGTCACCTGGGTGCGGGTGCAGGAATATGAAAGCGGCGAATGGGCGATCGGCGGCCAGCCCCTGACCACCGAAGCGGTCAAGGCGATGGCGGGCTAGCAGTGCCAGGGGCGGCTAAACGGCCGCCCCCTACCGCCTACGATTTTTTTCGTTGACTCTACGATAAAGATCGTTGAGGCTTGCGGCATGGCAAAGAAACAAGCAACCAAACCCACGCCGGCCGAAGTCGAAATCCTCTCCATTCTGTGGGACCTTGGCCCTTCCACCGTGCGCAGCGTCCATGAGCGGTTCGGACCGGAAAAATCCGTCGGCTATACCGGCGTTCTCAAGCTTTTGCAGAACATGCACGCCAAGGGACTGGTTCATCGCAGGCCAGACGGCCAGGCGCATGTCTATGAAGCGCGCGAGCCGGCGCGGATGAAACGCCAGTTGCTGGGCGATCTGGTGCAACGCGTATTCGCCGGATCGGCCAGCCAGCTGGTCCTGCACCTTTTGGAAGACGAAAAAGCCTCCCCCGCCGAACTCGAGGAAATCCGCCAGATGCTGGCGAAACACCAAAGGAGATCCAAATGACCGGTCTGCTTTTTCCGCTGAACGTCGCACACGAGCTTGGCCTGACCCTGGTGCATTTCCTTTGGCAGGGCCTTCTGCTGGCCGCCCTGCTGCACACCATCCTGCCGCTGTGCCGCAGCGCTATCGCACGGCACAATTGCGCGCTGCTGACCCTGGTGCTGATGGCCCTGGCGCCGATTGCAACCTTCCTGTTCCTTCACACGGCAAACATTGGCGGCACGGCACTGGCGCAGAACATCCCCGCCACGTCTTCCGCGCCGGTTGTCTTGCCGGGCATGGACTGGCTGGTGGTGGCCTGGCTGGGCGGCGTTGCCGCCCTGAGCCTGCGCGCTATCGGTGGCTGGACCCTGGCGGAGTCGCTGGCCCGCCGGAATACGCTTGTACCGGCGCCCGCGCTTCTGCAGCGCTGCCATGACCTGCAGCGCCGACTGGCGGTGACAGCGCCGGTCCGCTTCCTGCTGTCGCGCCGCATCACGGTGCCAGTGGTGATCGGATGCCTCAAGCCCGTCATCCTGATCCCTGTCTCGGCGCTGGCGGGCCTCAGCTCCCAGCAGCTGGACGCGCTGATCCTGCACGAGCTGGCCCATATCCGCCGGCTCGATACCGTCACCAACATCCTTTTGGCCGCCATCGAAACCATCCTGTTCTACCATCCGGCCGTGTGGTGGGTGAGCCGTCAGGTCCGCATCGAGCGCGAAAATTGCTGCGACGATGCCGCGGTGTCGGCCTGCGGCGATGTGGGCCTGTATGTCG
Source organism: Alphaproteobacteria bacterium (assembly GCA_947373775.1). Next base: position 1,668 of record CANBZE010000285.1, on the reverse strand, counting down.
AAGCGCTGACCTCGCTGGAAAGCCGAAAGGCCTACGGCCTGGCGCTGGCAGCCAGTGGCGGCAGCCTGAAAAGCCGCGTGGCGCGCTTGCTGGACGTGCCGGTCCAACCCTCCCGCTTCTCGCTGTCCGGCGTGACGGGGCTGGCGCTTCTGGGCCTGGTGGCGGCGTCCGTCGCCATCGCGGCCCCGTCGCCGCAGAAGGCGACTGCCATAAAGCCCATCATGGAAACCCACACCCTGCCGCCCTATCCGGCCGAATCCATCCATGCTCATGAAGAGGGACAGGTGCTGCTGGCGGTGACGATCGGCAGCAACGGCGCCGTTTCCCGTGCCTGGGTCTTCAAGCCCAGTGGACACCAACGGCTTGATGTTGCCGCGGCCCAGTATGTGAAAGACCATTGGCGCTGGCAGCCGGCGACAAAGAGCGGCAAGCCGGTCGCGGCGGACACGCGGGTTGCAGTGAATTTCAAGTTGAAGTCCAAGGCTCCCGCGAAGCTCTGATATATCATGCGCGACTGGCGAACGACCGCTCTTGGTGCGCTGCTGATGCTCGCCGGTTGCGCAGCGAGCGGTGTGCAGTCGCCCGAGCGGGCCAGAGCCATCGCGCTGGCATCGCCTTGCGCAAAAATGACGCCCATCCTGGCACCCAATGAGCAGGCGCCCACGCAGTGGCTTGCCGAGCGCCGGGGCGAGCGCTGGTATGCTTGGCTGCCTTACGGGCCGGGCGCGCAACTTCGCGGCGGCAACGGCCAGTTCCCGGCGCAGTTCGGTCACATGGGCGCCTGGATCGATCCCAAGGACGGCAAAGTCCTGGCTTGCGAACGCGGCGGCGCGGAATAACTAGCCCGCGCCCGACTGCACCGCAAATTCGTGGCGGCTGAGCCCACGCGGCGGATCGCCGAAGAAGACCTCCACCGACTTCAGCTTGCCGTCCTGGAACGTCAGCATCTCGGCATTGCGGAAATGCGCATCGGGATGAGTCGTGTTGGGAAAATGCATGGTGCATTCGTAAACCACGGACACCTTGTCGCCCTCCTGCGCGATGGTGACGAAGTCGAACTTCTGGTGCAGCGGCGCCTTGGGCCAGCAGCGCTTCCACCAGGCCGTCAAATCGATGTGATCGTCGAACGGGCTGGTAAAAGTAAAATCGGGCCGCAGATTGCCTTCCATGAAGCCGCGGTCATGCCGCTCATAGGCGCGATAATAATCTTTCGCCCGTTCCTTAAGATCCATCGCGGTCTCCGTTCGTCACTCGGAATGATCCACTGGATCATTCCGTTGGCTTCGCCAATCGTTCCTCACTGAAGGGACTTACCCAACGTATCGATCAGCCAGTTGGTGCCATGCTCTCTGGAACCGGCATCATCATAGCCGTCCAGATAATCGCCATACTCGGTCAGCACCAGTTTGGTGCCGCCACCTTCCGCCATCAGCTCGATACAGGCCTGTGAGACTGAAATCTTCTTGCCGTCCCGATGCATGACATAGCTGTAGACGATCCGTTCATTCGGCACGATATCGCGATAGACACAGTCGAACGCAGTCACCATGCCGCCGGGATGCTTGCCGCTGAGGGTCTCGCGCCCGCCTTCGCGGAAGTCGAAACTCTTTTCATGCTGTTCAAACCCCGGCGGGCCGGCGAACCATTTGCGCTTGGCCGCTTCGTCGG